>DATMZL010000256.1:0-2131 GCA_035607075.1 Polyangia bacterium | reverse complement strand
CGCGGGGACGGGCGGAACATCGGCCGTGTCGTGCGGTGGCCCATCGACGGGCGGAACCGCCGGAACGAGCGCCGGCACGCCCGCGATCTGCAGCTTCCAGATCGACGCCACGCTGAGCCCGGCGATCTCGACGGTCGGCATCGTCAACTGGTCGACGGATCTGGCAGGGCTCACCGACGCGCGCATCGAGTTCACGCTGAACGATCCCGCGGCGAACGTGATCAACCGGGGCGGTGGCGGCAAGATCGACGTCAGCGGCACCACGCACCGCGCGCTGATGCTGGGCCTCAAGGCCGGGCGAACGTACACGTACCGCATCATCGCGACCGGCAGCGGCGGGAAGGTCTGCACCAGCGCGGATCGGACGCTGGCGACGTGCGGGCCCGCCAAGACGACCGTCACCCGAACCGTCGCGAACGCCGCCGCGGCCGCGCCGGGCTTCATCATCGTCACCCCTGGCGTCCAGGATTTCGGCATGACCCGCCCGCGCGCGCCGCTGCTGGCGTACATCATCGACGCGGACGGCGACGTGGTCTGGTGGACGGACGCGTCGTCGCAGACCAGCCGCGCGATCATGGACTGGGACGGCACGAGCATGTGGATGGTCACGCCCGGCGGTGGGAATTTGCGGCGGGTCGGAATGGACGGAATGGGCGCGGAGAACGTCGCGGGACTCACGGCGTGTCACCACGACATCGCCCCGCTTCCGGGCGGGACCATGGCGTTGCTCGTCAACACCGCGGGGATGCAGGGCGCGAGCGATCTGATCGAGCGCGCGCCCGACGGAACGCTGAAGACCATCGTGCGGCTCGACAGCAAGATCTACCAGTCGACGAGCTCGTTCCACGCGAACTCGATCCGGTATCACGCGGCGGATGACAGCTATACGGTCGGGGATCGAGACGCGCGCCTCATCGTCAAGCTTTCACGGCAGGGAAAGTTGCTCTGGCAGCTCGGCGGCGAATGCACGAGCGCGCCGGCCCCGAAGTGCGCGAACAACGTTCCCGCGGGCTCGACGCACGGCCAGCAACAACTCGCCAACGGGAACCTCCTCGTGTTCAAGAACGGCACGCCCGCGCAGATCGCGGAGTACGCGCTTGTCGAAGGCGCGACCTCGCTCACCGCGACCACGGCCTGGTCCTACCAGGCGACCGGCGCGGACAGCGAGCTTCTCGGCGACGTCCAGCGCCTGCCGAGCGGCAACACGCTGATCACCTTCTCGACGGACGGAGAGATCCGCGAGGTGACCGCGTCCGGCGCCGTCGTCCAGACGATCAACGCCAACTACTTCGGCTACGCGAACTACCGCGAGTCGCTCTACGGCCCGCCGCTGCCGTATTAGCTAGAACGGAATCCGCAGAAGCTGCCGGTTGGCCGACACGAAGTAGAGGTGCGTGGCGTTTGCGAACAGCGCGCCCGGCGACGACACGCCGTGCACGCGCGAGCCGATGCCGGCGCCGTCGGTGGACGACCACATGATGTCCGAGCAAGGTCCCAGCTCGAGATCCCAGTAGAGCTTCCCGTTCGCGGGCAGCACGGCCCCGACGCGCGTCGTGTTCGTGGTGCCGAAGTCGCCCGAGTGATCGGGCGCCTGGTAGATCATCGTCGCGTTGCCACCGGTCAGCGACACCTTCATCACGCGGTTGTCGTTGTCGAAGTACAGCGCCATCGAATCTGCGGCGATGCCGTTAGAGGCGTAGTGATCGCCCGGCGCCACCACCTCGGCGCCGAGCGGCACGATGCCGCCGTCGGCGGATCCGGTCGGCGCCTGCGCGGTGACCGGGACGCGCAGGACGTTGGCGTCCAGGCTGTTCGTGATCGGATGGACGAAGTAGAGGTAGTTGCCGACGACCAGCAGCTGGCCGGGGTTCACGTCGCGAACCAGGATCGTGGGCGTGCCGCCGCCGACGGGTGCGCGCCCGATCTGCAGCTGGCCGGCGTCGTAGTAATAGATGAAGCCGTTCGACACCGTCACCTGCCACAGGCTGTTGCCGGTGACGATCGTCGTCGGCGTGCCGCCGGCGGCCGGCATCTTCGCGACGCCGTAGGCCTGGTTGATACCGGCTTCGCCGAAGTAGACCGTGTCGCCGTCCAGCGCGAGGCCCTGCATCGAGTTGGTCGAGAAGGTGCC
>DATMZL010001214.1:0-6251 GCA_035607075.1 Polyangia bacterium | reverse complement strand
GGGCGACGCACCAATCGCCCTTCCGGTCGAGCCCCCGACCCGAGCAGCTCACGAGATCGTGGAGGCTGCCCAACTTCTCCAACTCGTACGCACGCACTCCGTCGGGCGTCAGGGCCCAGGTGGACAACTTCGTCGCGTAGGCGCACTCGGCCTTCGCGCTGCTCTCGCCGGCCGCCCAGCCTTGGGCCTGGCCGCGCCGATTCTCTCCCCACCCTACCGCCAAGACCGTGATGGCCACGATGCTCACCGCTGCGCTCACCCACTTGAAGTGCTCCGCTCGCGCGTATTGCTTCGCCGTTGCTCGGACGGCTTCCGTGACCACCTTCATGAGGCCCTTCTTCGTCTCTTCCCGCGCTGCCTTCGCCTGTGCTTCCGCGGTCACGCGGATGGTCTCGGTGGCGTTGCGTGCCGCATCAGCGATCTGGTGCAGGATCTTCTCGTACATGGTCTGGTAGTACTCCAGCACCATGAGGAGCCTCCAGACGGCGTCCGTGGGCTTGATGTTCAGCGTGTCGCGCGCCCTGTAGAGCCGTTGCCGGTCGCCGTCTGTCTGCTGGCGTTCGAGCAGTTGATTGAACGCGTCCTCGCGATCAGCCATCGGCGACCTGCGACAGCGTGGCGGCGCATTCCTCCCGCCACCGTTCCAGCTCCATCCGATCGCCCAGCGACAGCTCGCCGGTTGCTTTCGCGATCGTCAGCCGCCCTTTGTTCATCGCGTCGGTGACGCGGTCCGCGAGCTCGGGCAGGTTGACGGACCTGCTTCCTCGCCCTTCGATGCCCGCCCTCATCTTCGAGCTGTTGTAGAGCTCGAACTTTTTCTCTGCGCCGAGATAGAGATTCCGCACCACGTGCACCTCGGCTTCCGGGATCGCCGCCATGAAGTCCGACAGCAGCTCGAGGCTCTCCCGCTTTCGGTCAATCATCCAAAGGACGACCAGCTTCCGCCCCAGCTCTCCGAGCGCCTTGCTGAGCGTGCGGCCGAAGTTGCTGACGCCCGTCTGATTCCGCGCGCCGGTGTTGATGACGATCGTGCTCGCCTCCCGGCTCTCGATCAGGTTGACCAGCTCGATCCATCCCTCCCGCTCGTCGAGGTTCACCAGCTCACCGGCGATCTCCTCCTGATACGCCTTGAACACGTCCGGCACGGAGGTATCGGTCTCAACGAGAAACGGCTGTCGCCCGCCCGCCTGCAGGAAGTCGAGCAGGGCCATCGACATGAGTGACTTGCCCACACCGCCTTTGCCCCCACCGACCAGAAAGATCGCTTTCGACATGGTTCATCCTTTCTTTCAGTAGCTGTCCTTGTCCTTCACGAGAAACGCTCCCTTGCCGCTTCGCAGAGCCGTGCCTTCCCCCGCCGAGCCCGGCTCCGGCGTGCTCACCGCCTGCTTCGCTGCAGGTGGGGGCTGAGCTGTCGTGGACGCGAACGCGTTCGGCACCTCGCGCTTCGGCGTCTTTGGTGCCGCGCTGCCTGACCCGCTCGACGCGGTTCGAGCCCCGCCCTTCGATCGCTTCTCCGTCTTGCTCTTGGCGCGCTGGAGGTAGTTCTTGAGCGTTGGTGTCGTAATGGCGAAGCCACGCCCGCGCAGGCCCTCGGCCACTTCTTCGATGGTGTAGCCTCGCTGCTGCAGGGCGACGACCTCGCCCGCGAGCAGGCTCACCATCCGCTGTTTGTCGAGCTTCCGCTTGGCCGGGTCCTTCGCTGGAATCGCGCGCAGCTCCGCGATCAGCCAGTTGGCGCTCTCGACGGTGTACCCGATGGCGGGCACTGCCTGGGCAGGTTCCTTTTGCGACGACATGCGGTCCTCGTAGTTCCTGTCGGCCAATCGCAGAGAAAACGTGCCGCCGGTCAGAAACGATTTGCACGCCCCTGGCCGACTGGTTCCATGGATGACGGTCGAATCTCTCGAACCCGCTCTCACCAAGCGTCGGAGTCGGATAGCAGGATGGGGGCTTGTCCGGACACATGCGGCTGGCGCCGCACGTGTCCTCCCAAGCCCAGCTTCGCCCCGCCCGCTCGGCGCTCCGCTTCTCTCAGGCGAGGCTCCGCCAGACGCGAGGGTGCTCGGCGCATTCGCTTCTCGCACCCGGCAGAACGGAGACCCGGCCGATGCCGTTCGCGCGTAAGGGGGCGGCCGCCTTCACGGAGCGCCTCGATGTCCGAGTCGCGCCGGAAGAGAAGGAGCAGCTTCGTCGGATTGCGGCGGGCGCCGGGATCAGCGTCGCCGAATTGGTCCGGGCGCGCGCCCTCGATCGGCCCGTCGTGTCCCGTACCGACGCCACGACGATCCGCGAGCTGCGTCGGCTCGGCGGCCTCCTCAAGAAGATCCACGTCGATAGCGGCGGCGCTTACAGCAGGGAGACGGCGGCTGCGCTGACCGAGCTCCGGGCGGCGATCCTCCGGCTGGTGGGCGGGGACGAAGGAGCGTCGTGATCGTCAAGAAGGTGGGCACGTCGAAGACCACCGCGCCCAAGAGCAAGGCGTCGAACGTGCGCGCCCTGATTGACTACATCGCGGGCGTCGCAGCCGGCGGTGACGGCGAGAAGGTCGAGCACCGTGGCGCGATCAACCTCCTCAACATCGATCACGACGGCCAGCTGCAGGAGATGATCGACCTGGCGGAGGTCGCCCGTCGCAGCCCGCAGCCGGTGCAGCATTGGATCCTGAGCTGGCGAGAGGGTGAGCAACCGACGCACGCGCAGGCGAACGAGGCCGTGGGGATGTTCCTAGCCGAAATGGGCCTCCGGGAGCACCAGGCCGTCTATGCGCTTCACCGCGATACCCACAATTGCCACGTCCACATCGCCGTCAACCGCGTCCACCCCACGACGGAGAAGATCGTCACCGTCAACAACGGGTTCGACCTCGAGGTCGCCCACCGTGCGATAGCCCGCATCGAGCAGCGTCAGGGGTGGGAACGCGAACCGCGCGGTCTGTACGCCGTGGACCCGGATGGTCGCGCCGAACGGCTCCGGCCTCGGGACCAAGGCGGACGTAGACCGTCAGGACGAGCCCAGGACCTGGAGGAGCGAACCGGCCAGCGGAGCGCCCAGCGGATCGCCATCGACGAGGCCGCACCGATTATTCGGCAAGCGCGAAGCTGGCGCGAGCTGCACACCGCCCTCGCCGCCCAGGGGATGCGGTACGAGAAGAAGGGCTCCGGCGCGCTGCTCTGGATTGGCGAGCAGCCGGTCAAGGCGAGCGCGGTCGGCCGCGAGTGCTCGATGGCGGCATTGCGCAAGCGCCTCGGCGAGTTCGAGCCGGCCCCGCCGATATCCCTCCGGGTCCCGGCGCCACCGCGCGCCATGGACCCATCGGCGCCCACGCTGCCCGTCTACCTCGACGAGCGCCGCAAGCACTACCAGGACCGCGACGCGAGACGAGCGCGAGCAACCGGTGAGCAGCGCAAGGAATGGCGTGAGATGGTCGACCGCCACCGACACGAGCGGGCCGACATCTTCCGGGGGTCATGGCGGGGCAAGCGGGACCTGTTGAACGCGACGCGCAGCGTGCTGGCGGCTCGCCAGGCCCAGGAGAAGGCCGCCCTCCGCGAGCGCCAGCAACGGGAGAGAACGGCGCTCCGTCGCGAGATGGGTCCGTTCCCTTCCTATGAAGACTGGCTTGCACGCCGGGATCGCGACCAGGCGGAGCGATGGCGGCACCGCGAACGACGGCCCGCCACGATCGAAGGTGCGACCTTCGAGCAACCTACCGTCCGCGACATTCGAACCTTCGGCGCTGTCCTCGACGGCGCGAGCGTTCACTACCACCGTGCCGGCTCACGTCGTCCGTCGTTCACCGACCACGGGAAGAAGATCGATATCTACGACAGTCGGACCCGCGAGAGCGTCCTCGCCGCCCTGCAATTGAGCGCGCAGAAGTGGGGGACGATCTCCGTCCACGGCAACCGGGAGTTCATGCGCACCTGCGTCGAGCTCGCCGCCGAGCACGGCTTCAAGATCGCCAATCCCGAGCTTCAGGAGGCGATCGCCGCTGAGCGCCAGCGGCACCGACCACAGGATCGGCCCAGGGCTCCCATGTCTGGCGTCGGCTCGCGCACAGAGTCCTTGACGCTCGCTTCCATCTACGAACGGCACGTAACCGAAATCCGGCGCGAGCAACCGGGCGCCCTTAGGCTCGACGCCTCACGGCTCGACGCTGAGGTCGCCGTCCGGATGGCTGTCACCGGCCACTCCCGAGAACAAGTCGCCAAGGCTATCTTCGACGGCGCGCGGGCAAGTAGGCCCCACGAGGATCGCGACTGGCAGGTGTACGCCCGGCGTGCGGTCCAACGCGCGTTCAGCCCTCCTGGCGAGCAAGCCCGGGCACGCCTCGAGCTTCTCCGAGACAAGCTCCTCAGGCTCGAAGGGCGTCAGGACGAACGACAGCTCCTCCGAGGCCTTGGTGGTCCAGCGCGGGGACTGTGATCCGACGCCGCCGGCAAGAGACCGCGGAGGTCGACCCAGGGCGGGTTCTAACGCCGGAACATGTCGGCCAGGTCCACCCCGAACGCCTCGGCCAGGAGCTCGACTGTCCGGAGGGTGACGTTCACCGTTCCTTCCTCGACCTTCTGGTAGTGCCGGATGTTGAGGCCTGCGTTCTCCGCCGCCTGCTCCTGGGTCCAGTCGAGGCGTGCCCGCTCACGCTTTACCGAGGCGGCAAGGCGGCTCTGGGCGGTGGCGCGCTTGGCTCGGCCGACCATCCCCCGACCGTATGGGCACGCCCGCCTGGCGTACACGCCATATATGGCGTAAAGTCAATCGCAGCACGGAGGGGGAGATGAGCCGAGTCGAGTCGATGCGACGACACTACCGGGCGCTGCTCGAGTCCGAGCAAACCGAGGGACAACACCCTGCCGATCGGCTCGTGGCCGACCTCCCCGACGTCTACGAGGTTGATGAGGCGGCGCGAGCGATGTCGGCCCAGATGGGGCAGTCGGAGGCGTTGCGTCGGTCCGTGGCGTCGTGGACCGAATACGAAGATCTTCGCTTCCAGCAGCGCTGCGTTCGCGAGGAACGCTTCTTCGATGTCGGCTACGAGATGGGCTGGGAGGCGGGCATCGCCCAATTCGGCGGGTTCGCTCGTGGCCGCGATGCGACCGTCGCCCGCCGTCAGGTGCACCGCGTGCTCGTGTCGTCCGACCTGTCGCGAACGGAAAGAGCGCTGGTGCTGCTCGAGGTCGCACGCGCCTTGCTGCGTCCGGCCGACACCGGCTCCGACACCTCAAAGGTGGGCTGAGGATCGGGCTTGGATCACATCGCCCTGTCGACCGACTTGATAGGATCGCTGCTGCAATGATGACGAGGACCTCCGAGCAGTCTCGCCCCGACGACTGGAAGACGGCGTTGCGCGCGCGTTTCTCGATTGCGAAATCCGCCGGGATCCAATGCTTCAGGGGCTGGCACCCGATCCTGGTCCGTATGCTCGAACGCCTCGAAGCCGCGATCCCCCACCAGCCGGCCGCCTTTCGGCGCGGTCTCAAGGTGAAGGGGATGCGGGAGAAGTTCGGCCTGCTGTCGGTGTACCTGTCGAAGGTCCCCACGCCCGAAGTGCAAGCGATCCTCGACGAAGCTGACGCGGCGGCGATGGTCGCATGCGAAGTGTGCGGCGCACCAGGCCGGATGGCCGATCGGCACGGCTGGATGTCGGTGAAATGCGACGCCCACGAGAACTGGTGCGTTGCCGACGGTTTCGACGATGGGCTACGAAGACCTACCTGATCACGACGATCGTCCCGAAGTCGTCGCGCTGTTCGCGAACCTCCAGGCGGCTCTCCCGAAACTCGAAGAGCTGCTCGCCGAGTACAGCGGCCATTCGTGGGAGTACGAAGACCGCATCTACCGCTTCTATCACGGCAGCTTCAAGGTCTACTGGCTGCAGAACGGAACCACCAAGATCACCGAAGCCCTGCAGGCCCTTGCGCCGGACCGCCAGCTCAATGAGGACTATCGCCAGATCATCTCGGAGGGCACGGGCAAGACGTGGACGGCGGACCACAACGAGCGCTGGCTGAAAGAGACCCGCCCGATCTTGGAGGCGTTCTTCCACGCCCGGTACATGCTCGAAATGGCTGTGAGCTACGCCAAGGAGCTCGAGCGGCCGCCGTCCGTCCTACCCAGCGGGTGGGCGGCGCTGCTGTACTTGTTCGGCCTCCGGTAAGGGGCCGCATGACCACTGACGCATCGAGTGACGACACTGCCCAGGTACTGTCAACCGCCGCTAGACAGACAAGTGTCTAGCCCGACTTGAC
>DATMZL010000716.1:0-5159 GCA_035607075.1 Polyangia bacterium | reverse complement strand
ATCGGCATCAACGGTGGCAGCAACGCCAACGGCGCCGCTGCGTCCCAGTTCGGTTGCTCGGCGGCGGTCATCAACAACCAGGCCTTCCTGTTCTCTCGATAGGTGCCTAGGGGCACAAGAACAAGAAATCGTCGCCGCCGTCGCCGGTGCAGACATCCGCACCGGCGCCGCCGTTGAGAGTGTCGTTCCCGAAACCGCCCTCCAGGCGATCGTTGCCGGCCTCCCCGAACAGCAGATCAGCGCCCGAACCGCCGCGCAGCACGTCGTCGCCGCTGCCGCCGTAGATCCGGTCGTTGCCGCTCCCGCCGTCGATGACGTCGTTGCCGGCGCCACCACTGATCACGTCGTCGCCGCCGCCGCCGTTGATCCGATCCGCTCCGCCGCGGCCCAGGATGCAATCGGGCCCGGGCGTACCGATGATCGTCTCGCCTGCGCGGCTGCCTGTGATCACGTTCGTTCCCGGCGGGCAACACGAGGCGTCGTCCCCCAGCATCGCCGTCACGGTGCGCTTCGCGATGGTCACGTTTCCACGCGCGTCGCGCGCCGTGTAGCTGACGACCGTGGTGCCGAGCGCGAACGTCTTCGGCTTGTCGCTGGTGACGGTCACGGGCGAGCTCGCAGCGTCCGTCGCTGTCGCGGTTCCGATGTCGGGTGAGGTGCAGTCGGTGATGACGACAGCCGCCGGTCCCGTCAGGGTGAGCACGGGCGGCGTCGTGTCGCGGACAGCGACGACGAAGCTGCCGCGCGCTTCGTTGGGCGTGCCCGGCGCCGCCGTGCAGCCGACCACGGTGTCACCAAGCGGAAACAAGCTGCCGGAAGAGGGGAGGCACTCGATCGCCACGGGCAGGCCGGCGACGCTCGTCGCGCTGGGCGCGGGCGCGAAGATGACGCGCGCGCCGGTCGCGTCGTCGGCCTCCACCGTCATGTCCGAAAGGTGCAGCGTCGCCGGGCTTCGGTCGACGACCGTCACCCGGAAATGGCCGACGCCCTGGTTGCCCGCGCGGTCGACCGCCCGGCACGTAACGACCGTCGCGCCGAGCGGGAACACGGCGCCCGAGTCCGGCGCGCACGACACCGCCACGCCGCCGTCGACGACGTCGGCCGCCGACGCCGCGTACGTCACGCGCGCGCCGAACGCCCCCTGTGCGTCGACGGCGAGATCGCCCGGCACATCCACGGCGGGCGCGGTGGTGTCGTGGACGGTGACGTCCGCGGCGCGGGTAAACGACAGGCGGCTGGTCGGATCGGTCGCCGTGCAACGCACGGGCGTGGACCCGAGCGGGAGCATCGATCCCGCCGATGGCGCGCACACCGGCGGCAGCGGCGCACCGTTCCATGTGCGCGCCGTGACCGCGAGGGGCGCGCCCGTCGAGCAAGTGGCCTCTACGTGATCCGGCAGCGCCAGCGTCGGCACGCCGGCCGGCGGCCCGCCCTCCGCGGAGACGAGCACCGGAAACGACACCTCGGCCGTGTGCGGTGGCGTGCGCGCGTCCTCGGCTGTGCATGTCACCGTGGTGACGCCGATCGGAAACGCGCTGCCCGGTCGCGGCGTGCAGGTCACCGGCCGCGGCCCGTCGACCGCGTCGCGCGCGCTCACGGCGAAGCTGACCGCGGCGGTCCCGCCCGCGGGCGCGACCGCCGGCGCAGGTGCTTCGTCGACGGTGATCTCAGGCGGCATCGTGTCGCGGACGCTCACGATGAGCGAGGCGTTCGCGCGGTTGCCGAACACGTCGGTCGCCGTGCAGGCGAGCACCGTGTCGCCGATCGGGAACGTCGCACCAGGCGCGGTCGAGCGCAGCGGAAGCCCCGTCGCCGGATCCGCGGGCCCCGGAGCCGCCGGCGCGCAGGTCACGCGCAGCTCGCCCTTGCGGATGCGCCCGCGGGCCGGCGCGCCGGTGTCGGCGACGCGCTTCCACAGGATGCCCTGGCCCTCGCTGGGCCCGAAAAATTCATCCGCCGGCGAGGGCATCCTCAGAACTCCGTAGAGCGATCCGTCGGCGGGCGACAGCCACAGCTGCGTCACCCAGCCGGGCACCGATTGATCCTGCCGCCAGTTTCGCCCGCCGTCGTGGCTCTCCCACAGCGTGCCGCCCGAGCCGATCGTGTACATCGCTTGCCCGCCGCTGGCGGGATCGATGAGGAGGTGTCTGAATTCCAGCCCAGGATCGAAGGTGAGCCCGCTCGGGGCGCCGCCCAGCGGCTCCCAGGACGCAGAGAAGAACGATCCGCGGCGTACGTCCTCCAAGGTCGCCCGGTAAAGGACGCCCGGCGCCTGACCGATCCAGCCCCCGGCGATGAAGAACCTGTCGGTGCCGTCGGACCGGTCGAAGAAGACGGAGTAGTCCCCGACGCCACCTCCTTCCAACGACAGCGGTCTGTCCGCCTGGACCTGCGCGAGCGAAACCACGCTGGTGTCGGACCCGAACAGCACCACCGTGCGCGCCGGGTCGGGCAGCATTTGCGCGCGCGTGACGCTGATGCCCGAGATTCCGGACCACCAGGGCCAGACAGCTCCCGGCGCCAGCTCGCCAGGAACGACGAGCTCGCCCGTTCCGCCGATGTGGGCGTTGTCGCGCAGCTTCAGCGACAGGCCGCCGGCGCCTTCGACGGTGAGCCAGTGGCCCGGCACCAGCGGGTCCAGCGCGAGCGCCCCCGTCGCGCGCGCGCCGGCGTCGTTTTGCAACGGCCCCCAGCTCCCGCCCGAGTCGAGGGAAACCATCCAGCCGTCCCACATCGTGCCGTACACCCGGTTCCGTTGCGCGGGATCGACGAAAGCAACGCCAAATGCGCCCGGCGAGCTCTCCCAGTGTCCGCCGCCGTCCGTCGATCGGAAGGCGCCCGAGCTGCTCACCGAGATGTAGAGCAAGTTCGGATCGACGGGATCGGCCGCGAATCCGCCGATGAAAGTTTCGGACATCGACGCGCCCGCGCCGGTCGGGATGGCCGACCAGCTCGCGCCGAGGTCGGTCGTCTCGAGCACGCCAACGTACCCGTCGGCGACGTAGACCTTGCGCGGATCGAAGAGGTCCTGGAAAGGGGAATTCTGAATGACCATGGAGAGCTGACGGTGGGTTCCGCCGATTGGCCATGTCCGAGCCCCGTCGCTCGACCGGTAGAACTCGCCGCCAGCGCCGGTGTAGACGGTACAGGGATCGGAGCGATCGACGACGAACCACAGCTCTTCGCCGAGGGACGCGAGCGGCGACGGTACTTCTTGCCAGGTGTCGCCGCCGTCGCGCGAGATGAGGTGGCCGGCGAACATCGTCGCGAACCGCTGGGGCGGGCCGCAGCCGTCGGTGGTCGGCGCGAAGAAGAACTCGCGCACCTCGTAGTTCGCTCCGACGATCCCCGGTGTGATGCTGAGCGGCTCCCACGGTCCGTCGCCGGTGCGCCGGAAAACGCGGGCTCTCACCGGATCGAGCCACAACGCGGCCACGCTGATGAAGATGCGGCCTGGGTTTAGCGGATCGACCGCAAGCGCCTTGACCGGCTCGGGCGGCAGCCCTTCGTCGGCCACCTGCCAGGTGACGAACCCGTCGTGCGTTTCGTAGAGCGTCGGACCGGTGGCGACATAACTCCGCCAGGCGAAGAGGTGCAAGCGCGCGGCGTCGTGCGGATCGACGGCGACGCCTGCGATCGGGATCCCTGCCATCGTTTTCGACCAGGACCGGCCCCCATCGCGGCTGACCATGATCCCGCCGCGCGCGGGGTCGTAATCATCGATGGGGACGTAGAGCGCGGGCGGCGCCCCGCCGCCGACCGCGATCTGCCCCGCGTACGCCCCTATCGTCTCGAAGGAACCCAGCGGCTCCCATTCCGTGCCACGCGGCGGCAGCCTGAGCACCAAGTTGCTGTTGACGGTCGACCCGATGGTCAGTGCGTAGAGGGCGCCGCGGTCGGCGCCGGCGCCGGTGTTCATCGTCATCGTGCTGGGCTGGAAACCGAGCCCGCCGTTCGCCGGCTGCCACGCGGCGCACGGCTGCGATCCGTCGGCGGATGTTCCGCAGTCAGCCACGAAGCCGGTCGCCGCGACCTGATAGTTCACCACGGCGCCGCCCGGCCCCTGCGCCTCCGCAGTGAGGCCGGTGCCCGTGATCGATGGCGGCTCACCGCTCGTAACCGTCACGACGAACGTCGTGGCGCCGCGGTTGCCCGCGGCGTCGTGCGCTTCGCAGGTGACCGAGGTGGAGCCGACCGGGAAGCGCGGCGTCGGGGTCTGAGCGGGCGAGCAGGCGATCGCCGACGGCGGCAGCGGCGTGCCGTCGTCGAACGCGCTCACCAACGATGCGATGTCGACGTCGGCGCCGGACTCGTCCTCCGCGGCGGCGACGACGGGCCGGCGGGCGACGGTGACGGTCGGCGGCGTGACGTCGCCAAGCGCGATCGTGACGATCGGCTGGCTCTCCGGTCCGGTCGCGCCGTCGAGCGTCGCCCGGGCGGTGAGACGATAGTTGCCAGCGGGTAGGCTCAAGCGGCGGACGGTGAAGCGGCCCGCGTCGGGCGCATCGGCGGGCGCCGCGATCGCTGGCGGCGCCTGCGCGATGCCGTTCGCGTAAACGGTGACAGTCGTGCCCGGGATCGCCGTGCCGCCGACGTCGACGGTGAGGTTCGGCTGCGCCGTGCCGCTCAAGGGCGAATCGATGACCGGCGCGCCGGGACGCAGGCGGACGGTGATCGTGGTCCGGTCGCTCTCGGCGCCGCCGCCACCCGACAGCGAACGCGCGGTCTGGCTCACCGCCAGCGTCTGGATCCCGGCTCCCGACAACCACACCGGAACCTCGAAATTGCCGCGATCGTCGATCGGCGCCTCCGCCAGCAGCGTCGTTCCCTGATAAACGGTCACGCTGCCGGCCAGGCCGGTGCGCGGCAACGCACCGCTGCCGAAGAGGACGACGCCGTTGTCGACGATCGGCCCGGGCGGCGGCGCCGGCATCGCCGTGGTCACGCCGCCTGAAGTGACCTTGGTGAGCGCCAGCGATCCCAGCGGCGGCCGCACCACCACCGTGCGGAGCTGGCCGTCGCCTGCGAGGCCGTTGGCGCGCTGGAAGATCTTGAGCACGTGGCGGCCGTAGTCGAGTGTCATCGTCCCGGTGAAACTGCCGTCGCGAACGCTGAGGCTGGGCTCGAGATCCATGAAGAATCGCCGATCGGCGTCGCCG
>DATMZL010000732.1:0-2571 GCA_035607075.1 Polyangia bacterium | reverse complement strand
CTCCGCGGTCTCGAGGGCCACGAGCTCGACGAGCTCCGGGTCGGCTACGTCGATCTTGTTCACGAACACCACGACGTGGCGCACGCCCACCTGGCGCGCGAGCAGGACGTGCTCACGCGTCTGCCGCTCCGGGCCCTGCGACCCGTCGACGAGCAGAATCGCCCCGTCCATCTGGGACGCACCGGTGATCATGTTCTTCACGAAGTCGGCGTGCCCCGGACAGTCGATGTGCGCGTAGTGCCGCGTGGCAGACTCGTACTCGACGTGCGCCAGGTTGATGGTGATGCCGCGGATGCGCTCCTCGGGCGCGCTGTCGATCTGCGCGCAGTCGAGGGCGCGACCGCCGTGCAGGCCCGCCATCACCTTCGTGATGGCCGCCGTCAGGGTGGTCTTGCCGTGGTCCACGTGTCCGATTGTTCCGACGTTCACATGCAGCTTGCCCATGGTTGTCTCCTTTGTTGGTGGGCCGGGCCGGCCCCGTTGCTCCAGACGCAAACAGCCCCAAATGCAAAAAGCCCTCTCGAGCGCTCGTTCGAGGGGGCTTTATTTGCGAATGACTCTGTCTGCTACTGAATCATCCGGTCCTATCCACACTCTCGTGGCGCGCACACGACGACGCTGACGACTGCGCTGATGACAGCGCGTCGCCTGACGACGATGACTGCGTGCACAAAAGGAACCGCATGGCTCGCGGCCAGTATGAGAAATGGATCGCACCTGTCAAGGCGCTTCTCCTTAACCCGCGGCGCGAAAGGGAAAACGAGCGCGTCAGCCTTCGGGCAGCGCGATCTTGTGCTCGGCCAGCGTGCGCCGGACGATCGCCCACACCGCGCCGGCGTCCGTGGTGACGTCGTCCCACCGTCCGGGGAAACGCCCGCAGAACGACGACCGAAGAACGTCCGACAGCGACCGCTTGCCGTCGCCCGCGTACAGCGGGTGCTTCAGATAGATGCACGCCTCGTCGGTCGCGCGGACGGACAGGCTGGCAGGCAGATCGGGCGACGTGCGGACGGCGTTCGCGGTCGCGACAAGCGCGTCCAGCAGATCGTTCGACAGCTCCGGGTGGCGGTGCTTGAGGATCTTGATCTCCTCGGGCGGCGGCGGATACGTCATCTGCACGGGCGCGAACCGATCCAGCTGGGCGGCGTCGATGCCGAACGTCCCCGAGAACTCGCGGCCCCGGTTCACGGCCGCGACGAACTGGACGTTGTCGGGGATGCTGATGAAGCGGTTCTCGATCGGATGAAAGACCTTCCGGGTCGCGTCCAGCGCCGGCATCAGCGCGTTGCGCGCCGTCTCCTGACAGCGGTTCAGCTCGTCGAGGAAGACGAGGTAGCGCTTCTCGGGCGTCTTCGCGGCCTCCTCCAGCGCGTCCAGGATGTCGGTCTTGACGAAGTCGGTGACAGGCGCGCCGCTGGCGGAGGCGCGGACCTGGATCGTCGCGAAGAAGTCGGTCGCCTCGACGACGGCGCCGCAGTTGAAGAACACGAACTCCATCCCCAGGCTGCTCGCGATCGATCGCGCGAGCACGGTCTTGCCGCAGCCCTGCGGACCGTCGAGCAGGATATTGAGCCCGCTCTCCAGCAGGACTTGAAGCTGCTTCGACACCGCCGGATCGAGATAGACGCCCTCGATCCGGAACGGCGCCGGCTTCACGAACTCGACCTCGATGTGGCCGTGGTCGGGGCGCTCCGGCTTGCTGACCGCGATGATGCGCACCAGGCAGGGCGCGCCCGCGACGATCCGCGCATCGTTGCTGAGCACGACCTTCGGCGCGCGCCGCCCGTCGAGATGCGTCGCCCGGTACTTGAACCGCGAGTCCTCCGACGGGTTCGGCCACAGCGTGGCCTCCATGGTCTTTCCGATCGTCAGCTCCTCGACTGTCAGTTTCGCTGCGCTCATCTCTCGAACCTCGATTCTATGCCTGACCGCGCTTCACGAGCTTCATGATCAGCTCGCCGAAGCGCGCCACCGACTGCTCCATGTTCTTCTCGTTCAGGACGACGTAGTTCGGGAAGCAAACCTCCTCCAGCGGGTGCACCGCGACCTGCGCGCAGATGAACCCTTTGCGTCCCAGGTTGGTGACCAGCGCGCGCAGCGCCGACGTCGAGCACTCCGTCGGCAGGCCGTCGCTGATCATCACGAGCAGGCGCGTCCGCCGCGCCGAGGCCGCCCCGACGCGCGCCGCGTGATAAAGCGCGGCGGCGTCGTTGTTCCCGCCCGACGCCGCCATCGACGTCACCGCGCAGCGGCCGCCGTCGCCCGCGTCGAAGATCGTCGTATCCGTGAAGCCGAAGAAGCGCGCCTCGACGCCCGGCAGCTCGCGGACCGCCTCCGCCACCAGCACGCCAAACCGCTTCGCCTTCTCGATGTGGTCGAACGCGGTCATCGAGCCCGAGCAGTCGATCACCGTTCCGACGAAGATGTCGTTCGCCACCTCCGTCTCGCGCGCCACGAGCATGCGCGGATCGCGCCGCGTGACGACCGACCGCACGCGCGTCCGATCGACGGCGCGCCCGCGCAGGCGCCCGCGGCGCGGACGCAGCGCCCGCCCGAGCCGATCGAGGAAGT
>DATMZL010000339.1:0-3894 GCA_035607075.1 Polyangia bacterium | reverse complement strand
CGTTCCGCGCCAGTGAGGCGGTGAAAGCCGCCCTGGCAGATCGGATTGTGTGATGGACCAGCAACGACTTGCGACGATGATCGAGGCGACGCGCCTCACTCGAACGGGCAGGCTGGCGGAGGCCGCCGCGCTCCTGCAGCGGGGCCTGGGCGCCGGGCCGCGCTGCCCCGAACCGTTCCGCGCGCGCGCGCGCGCGCCGGAGTTACCCGGCCGCTGGCTCGACGGTTCGTACGCCAACAGCGCCGGCGAGCGCGAGTACCGCCTTTACGTTCCCAGCCGCTACACCGGACAGCGCGTCTCGTTGATCGTGATGCTGCACGGGGGCACGCAGGGCGCCGACGACTTCGCGGCCGGCACGCGCATGAACGAGCTGGCAGAGCGCCGCGGGTTCCTCGTCGTGTACCCGGAACAGTCGGTGACCGCCAATCCGAGGCGCTACTGGAACTGGTTTCGACCGGGCGACCAGCGCCGGGGGAGCGGGGAGCCGTCGATCATCGCGGGGCTCACAGGTCGGATTGTTGGTGAATACGCGGTCGAAGCGGGGCGCGTGTACGTGGCGGGGTTTTCAGCTGGCGCGGCGATGGCCGCCGTGATGGCTGCGAGCTATCCGGACGTGTACGCGGGGGTTGGTGTGCATTCCGGGCTCGCGTACGGCGTGGCGCACGATGTGGCGTCGGCGTTCCGGGCGATGAAGCACGGCGCGCCGGCGGGGCGGCGGCACGACGCGGGAGGCGTCCCGTTGATCGTTGTGCACGGAGACGGCGACCCGACCGTCGATCACGTCAACGCGGAGGGGTTGGTCGAAGCGAGGCTGCGCGCGGGCGGACGGCGACCGGCGCAGTATCGCAGGGCGAGCAAGACGGAGCAGGTGCCGGGCGGGCGAAGGTACACGCGGACCGTGTTCAGCGACGGTGGCGGCGAGCACAGCGCGTGCGTCGAGCAATGGACGGTGCACGGCGGCGGGCACGCGTGGGCGGGGGGCAGCCCGCGCGGCTCGCACACGGATCCGCTGGGTCCGGACGCGAGCGCGGCGATGGTGCGGTTTTTTTTGCAGCACGCTGACGCCGCGACGTGACCGGTGGGACCACCGCGGCGCTCGCGTAGGCCTCGTGGCGGCGCGCCGGGCGAGCGCGTCCGAGAAGCCGCTCGCCCGAGCCGCGTCAGGCGGCCGCGCCGGTGACGGGCCTTCAGTATTTCTTGCCCCCCGACTCGCCACCGCCGGGATATTCGTCGGCGAGAGTCGACTCCTCCTCGGTCACGCCGCGTTCGCGCGACTCGCGTTCGCGCGACTCCGCTTCGCGCGTCTCATTTTCGATCGCGTTCCCCTGGTCCCTTCCGGGCCGCCTCTTTGCGTGGGCCTTTGGCATTGCGTTGAAAGTGACCACTCCAGACGCGCCCCGAAAGGGAGCGACTTACAACTCGTGCGGCTGAGGCCAGCTTACGCTGCCAACGTGCGCCGACTGGAACGGTGATCGGGACGGTCCTCGCGCTCGACGGTCGACCGCTGAATGCGTTGGGGCTACTTAGTCGACCGCGTGTTGCCTCTTCTTTACAAGCCGGGTGACCGAGAGGCCGTCAGTACGCCCGACTCTTCCCAAGCTGCCGCGCAAACACCCGCGGATCCCCCGTCGGTAACTCGCACCGTCCCCGGTCGCATACGTACGCCGTCGCCCGCCCGCCCGCCGCCCGCTTCCCCTCGACGAACGTCGCCGCCGCCGCCACGTCCGCGCCCTCCGCTCCGGCCGCGACCACCCGGTTGGGCACAAACGTCCGCCGCAACACCGCAAGCAACGGCGCCGCCGCCTTTGCTTCGTCACCCGCCCCCGCCGGCCAGACGATCGCTATCTCCCGCACCGCGTCCGTCCGGTAGTCGAGCGCCAGCAACGCATCCGTCATCGCCAGCGGCCGCTCCGCCATCAACCCCCGATACGACGCGAGCGCCCGGTCCGCGACAACCCGCCACCTCTCCTCGCCCGTGAACGTCGCCGCCCGCAGCGCGTTCATCATCGCGACCGACGTCCCCGACGGTGTCGCGCCGTCATAACTCGGGCGCTCGCGCGCCAGCAGCTTCTCGTGGCGGTCGCTGGTCATGAACCAGCCGCCGCGCTCCCCGTCGGCGAACAGCGCCTCCGTCGCGGCGACCAGCGCCAGCGCCTCGCGCAGCCAGCGCGCGTCGAACGACGCCTCGTACAGATCAAACAAGCCCGCCGCCACAAAAGCGTAGTCCTCGAGATACCCAAGCGGCGCGCCAGCGCCGCGCCCGTCCTTGAAGCTGCGCATCAGCTTCCCGCCGACGCGCATCTTCGTGACCACGAACTCCGCCGCCCGCGCCGCCGCATCTACGTACCTCTCCTCCCCCAGCACGGCGCCGCCCTGCGCGAGCGCGGAGATCATCAACCCATTCCACCCCGCCACCACCTTCTCGTCGCGCGCAGGCGGTTCGCGCCGTGCCCGCGCCGCGTACAGGATCGCGCGCGCGCCCGCCAGCGCCGCCGTCTCCGCCTCGCTGGGACTCGCCACATGCAGGATGTTGCGGCCGCCGTCGAAGTTGCCGCCCGGCGTGACGCCGTAGGTGGCCACGAACCGATCGGCCAACCGTTGCGTCGCCGCCGTCGGGCGCGCCCCGCCGAGCAGCGCGCGGATCTCCGCCTCCGACCACACGAAGAACGCTCCCTCGCCGCCCGCTGAATCGGCGTCCGTCGCCGAAAAGAAGCCGCCGTCCGGCGACGTCATCTCGCGCAGCACGTAGTCGAGCGTGTCGCGCGCGACCCGCGCGAAGTCCGCCCGCCCCGTCACTTGATGCGCTTCCACATACGCCACCGCGAGCAGGGCGTTGTCGTAGAGCATCTTCTCGAAGTGCGGGACCAGCCAGGCGGCGTCGGTCGAGTAACGATGGAAGCCGCCGCCGATCTGGTCGTGGATGCCGCCCGCCGCCATCTTCGCGAGCGTCACGGTCGCCATGCGAAGCGCCTCGGCGTCGCCGGCGCGGCGATTGGCGCGCAGCAATAATCGAATCGGGAGGTTCGACGGGAACTTCGGCGCGCGCCGCAGGCCACCATTCTCCTCGTCGAACGCGGACTGCAGGCTGGCGGCCAAGCGCGGGATGATCGACGCGGGCGGCAGCTCTGAGGCCGCGCTGGAGGCCTGCGCGTCTTCCCCTTGCAGCTCCTGGCGGACGGCCGTCGCCAGCGTAGCGGCCTCGCGCTTCACGCCCGCCGGATCGGTGCGCTGGCGATCGGCGAGCTCGCGCAGCAGGGTCAGGAAGCCGCGGCGCGCGCCCCGCACGCCGTCGCGCGGCGGGAAATACGTGCCGCCGAAGAACGGCTCGCGCTCCGGCGTCAGCCAGACGTTCATCGGCCAGCCGCCCGATCCGGTCAGCGCCTGGACCGCGCTCATGTAGATCGCGTCGACGTCCGGGCGCTCCTCGCGGTCGACCTTGATGCAGACGTAGTGGTCGTTCATGGTGCGCGCGATCTCCTCGTCCTCGAACGATTCGACCTCCATCACGTGGCACCAGTGGCAGGTCGAGTAGCCGACCGACAAGAACACCGGCACCCCGCGCCGCCGCGCCTCCGCGAACGCCTCGTCGCCCCAGGCGTGCCAGTCGACGGGGTTGTGCGCGTGTTGCAGCAGATACGGGCTGGTCTCGAGGATCAGCCGGTTCGTGTAGCGAGGCGAGCCGTCCGGGTTCTTGTGGCGCGTGCGCGGGACGTAGCCCGGGCCTTGCGCGCGCAGCGCCGCATCGAGGCGGAGCTTCAGCGCGGCGGCGGTTTCCATTGCGGGCGTCGCGCTCGCCGGTGCCGGGCTCGGTCGCGGGGCGCGCTTGCACGCCGGCGCGGACGCGGCGAGCGCGGCCAGCAGGCTGGTGGTCACGATGGTCGCCGCACCGCGGAG
>DATMZL010000087.1:0-5485 GCA_035607075.1 Polyangia bacterium | reverse complement strand
GACCCGATCGACTTCGCCTTCGAGCACTACGATGCCGACGGACGTTGGCGCGACATCGATGACGGCCAACCCGTCGACGCCACCGGCGACCTGACCGGCACCGACGTGGACGGCGCGCTCGACGGCGTGCCCAGCCTCGCGGCACGCCTGGCCGGCAGCGCCGAGGTCGCGAATTGCACGGCGACGCAGTGGTTCCGCTACGCGTTCGGCCGCGCCGAGCAGTCGCAGGGCGATCTCTGCACGGTCGCCAAGCTGGCGGCGGCCTTCAAGGGCACGAACGGCGACGGCGACTTCAAGAAGATGGTGCGCGCCACGGTGCGGATGGCGCCGTTCCGCAATCGCCCGCCGGAGGGAATGCAATGACCCGCTGGACGACCAAGCGACAATCTGGTCAGGAACCCTCAAAGGGTTCCCGAACCCTCCCGCGATGGTCCGCGGCGAGCGAAGCTCGCCGGCTCCCCACGCAATTATCTCGCCGCGCGGTCTTGCGCGGTGCGGGCGGCGCCGCGATCGCGCTGCCCTGGCTGGAAGCGATGGCGCCGCGGCGGGCGCAGGCGGCGACCGGGCCGGTCAAGCGCTTCGTGGTGATGTTCTCGGCGAACGGAACGATCCCGTCCGCGTGGGCGCCGACGCCCGGGACCAGCGAGACCGACTTCACGCTGTCGCCGATTTTGGCGCCGCTGGAGGCGCACAAGGCGGACATCGTCATCGTCGGCGGCCTCGAGCAAAAGGGCGGCGGCGGCGACGGTCACCAGAACGGCATGGGCGGGATGCTAACCGACCAAATGCTGAACTCGAATCCGTTCGCGAACGTGAACGCGCCGCCCACGGGCTGGCCAATGGACACTTCCATCGACCAGCGCATCGCGGACGGGCTGGCGGTCCCGACGCAGCTGCGATCGCTGGAGCTCGGCGTCCAGGTCGGCTCGGCCGACAACTGGGGCCGGATGATCTACCGCGCCGCCAACCAGCCGCTGCCGCCCGACGACGATCCCGCCAGCGTTTACGGGCGCGTGTTCTCCGATCTGCACACCGACACCGCCGTCCTCGCCCGGCTCCGCCGCCGGCGGAAGTCGATCCTCGATGGCGTGGGCGCGCAGTTCACGCGCCTGTCCGCGCGCGTGGGCAGCGCCGATCGCCAGCGCGTCGACGCGCACCTGACCGCCGTGCAAGAGATCGAGAAGCGGCTCACGACGGATCTCGTCGTCAACAACCCGGCCTGCAAAAACCCGACGGTCTCGGCGGTGTCGGCGACGGCGAACGACGCGTTCCCGATGGCGGGCGCGCTGCAGATGGATCTGCTGACGATGGCGCTGGCGTGCGACATCACGCGCGTGGCGTCGCTGCAGTGGTCGCGCTCGGTGTCGCAGACGCGCTTCACCTGGCTGAACATCACGCAGGGGCACCACGATCTGTCGCATCGCCCGGACACCGAACCCGACGCGGTCGCCAACCTCACCACGATCAACAACTGGTACGCGCAGCAGTTCGCGGGCCTCATCAGCCGGCTCAAGGCGACGCCCGACGGCGCGGGCGGCACGCTGTTCGACAACACGTTGCTGCTGTGGTGCAACGAGCTGGCGAAGGGAAACACGCACAGCCGCCAGGGCGCGCCCTACGTGCTGGCCGGCAGCGCTGGCGGTGCGCTGCGAACGGGCCGCTCCCTCAGCTACGACGGCCAGGGGTTGCCGCACAACAACCTGCTCGTCTCGATCCTCAACGCGATGGGTGTGCCGGACACGACGTTCGGCAAGCCCGACTGGTGCACCGGATCACTCACAGGACTCTTGTGACAGGAGCGAACATGCGACGCGCGCTTACGATGTCTTTGCCTTTCTCCCTGATCGGCGCCTTCGCGCTGCTGGCTTCGGCGGTCGGCGCCGGTTGCGGCTCCGACAGCGCGGCGAAACCCGACGGCGGAGGCGGCGGGATCGGCACCGGCACCGGCGGCCTGGGCGGCGGCGGAACCAGCGGTGGCGGCAGCATCGGGACCGGCGGCATGGTCGTGGACTCCGGAACGATCAACTGCGGCGACCCGTACGCGCCGATCGATCCCACGGCGATCGTCGATGACATGGAGACGCCCGACTACATGACCGTGCGGGCGGGCGGGCGAAACGGCGCGTGGTGGGCGGGCGGCGACACCGCGTCACCGGGCGCGGCGATCGTCCCCAGCGGCGACGCGGCGGCAGAGATGATCCCGGGCGGCCGCTGCGGCAGCAAGTACGCGATGCACGTGACCGGCCACGGCTACACGATGTGGGCTGTCCTGAGCGTGTCGATGGGTTGGGGCTCGGTCGACGGCAGCGCCGAGGGCCTCTTGCCCAACAACGATGACTTCCGCACGGGCGTGACGTTCTGGGCACGCATCGGCGATACGTCCTCCGACAAGGTCCGGCTCGCGATCAGCGACAAGTACTCGCGCCCCGAGGGCGGCATCTGCATCGACGGCGGCGCGGCCGACGTCGCCTGCTACGACACGTTCGGCGTCGACCTGACCAAGCTCGACACGACCTGGCGCCAGTACCGCGTCCCGTTCGCCGGTCTCACGCAGCGGAACTTCGGCCTGCCGCGGGATCGCCTCGACCCCAGCAGCATCTACACGATCGAGTTCCAGTTCGCGACGACGACGCCGTTCGACTTCTGGCTCGACGACGTGTCGTTTTACTAGCTGCTCCCGCGCGAAGCGCGGGTGTGCAGCTATTTCTGGGATGCGCTCTGGGCGCGGCGGAGGCGGTAAAGGACGTGTGGACGCAGCGGGTGGCCTTCGGGGATCAGCGGGTGCAAGAAGTCCTCGTCGGGCGCGTGGCGCATGCCGAGCTTTTCCATCACGCGCCGTGAACGAACGTTCGCCGTCGTCGTGAACGAAACGATCTCCGGCAGCACCAATCGCTCGAAGCCGAACGCGAGCACGGCGCGCGCCGCCTCGGTCGCGTAGCCGCTTCCCCAGTACGCGGCCGCGAGGCGCCAGCCGATCTCGACTGCCGGCGTGAAGTGCGCGCTGAAGTCCGGATCGGCGAGCCCGACGATGCCGATGAACGGCGCGCCGCCGATCACCTCCACGGGCCACATGCCGTAGCCACGCGCCGCGAGCCGGGCGTTCCCGCGCGCGAAGCGGGCGCGCGATTCCTCGCGCGAGACCACGCTCGGGAAAAATTCCATCACGCGCGGATCAGCGTTCATCGCCGCGTAAGCGTCGAAGTCGTCGTCACGCCAGGACCGGATACGCAGCCGGTCGGTGCAAATCTCGAATGCCTCGCTCACGGCGGCAAGTGTAGCCGTCGCGCGGCCGCCCCGTCACATCGTCGTGCAGCGGTCCATCGTCACGCTCTCGGTGTCGCCGTCGATGGTCACGTCGGCCTCGCCGCAGCCGGTGATCGTCACCGACGCCGTCTTGCCGTCGTGCTTGCCGCCGCTCACGACGCCGCTGAGCATTCCCGACGAAGCGCAGTTGCAGTTACTGGTCCAGGTCAGGTTGTTCGCGGTCAACGTGACCTTGTAGCCCGCGACCTTGTGGTCGATCTCCAGGCTGCCCGACGCGATCTTCAGATCGGCGCGCGAGCTGCCCGTCACCACGATCGGCGCCGTCGTGCGCGTGGCGACGTCGAACAGCGTGCGGCCGCCCGGCCCCGTCAGGACGCGCTCCATGCCGCCGACGGTGTACTCGAACCCGTCCGTGGTCTTCGTCAGCGTCTGGCCGCCGCCCGGCGACGTGATCGCCAGCGTGCCGCCATAGCGCCCGGTCAGCGTGAGATCGGCGGTGCGTGTGACCGCGTCGCCGGCCGTCAGGACCACGCACAGCGCGCGATTGAACGTCAGCGTCACGGTGCCTTCCAGCGTCGCGCCGCCGATGATGCACCCACCGAAATCCTTCGTGCGCACGCCCGACGCGCTGCACGCCGAGAACGTCGGCTCCCAACAGGTCGCCGCGTACGCCGACGGGATCACGTTGTCCATCGCGCGTTGCCATGGCGATCCTTTCAGCTCGTCGGGCACGCGGCGGAACGGCAGCGGAAGCATCGCGGACGATTCGCCCGCGACCGAGTCGTCGAGGCTGGACATCGCCTCGCCCACCGTCTCGCCGATCTGTTCGGCCTCGTCCTTCTTCCGGCAGCCGGCCGCGACCGCCATTATCAACATCGTCAGGAAGACCGCTCGTGAACCGTGGCGCAGAGTCATGGACGCTCCTTCGCTCGTGATCGCAACCCCGCCGGGCCCGCATCGGAACTTTCGGGTGTCCGGTTGAGTCATTGCTCTTCCGACACGGCACGCCCGCAGAAACCGCAAAGGAGTAAAATCGGTCACGATGAACTACAACCCGAACTACGACCCCACGACCGCCCCGCTGGCCCTCAAGCCACGGTCCAACGGCCCGTGGATCATGGCGTTTCTGGCCCTCGCCGGCGCGGGGGCTGGCGGGTACTGGCTGTATCAAGGGCGCATGCACGCGCGTCAGGACGCGACCGCAGCGACGCAGCGCGCGCAGTCCGCCGAGGACGCGAAGACCGAGCTGACCCAGAAGGTCGAGAAGCTGGAGTCGGAGAAGACCGAGCTCGCCGCCGCCAAGGAGGAACTGTCGAAGGACGTCGCGGCGAAGACCGGCGAGCTGGAACAGCTCAAAGGCACCTACGACAAGCTGGAAGACAAGATGAAGGACGAGATCGCGAAGGGCGACATCCGGCTGTCGCAGAGCGGCGGCAAGCTGCGCGTCGATCTCGTCGACAAGATCCTGTTCGATTCGGGCGAGGCCGTGGTCTCGAAGCGCGGCGAAGGCGTGCTGGCGCGCGTGGGCGGCGTGCTGGCGACGATGGACGACAAGCAGATCCAGGTGTCCGGACACACCGACAGCAATCCGATCTCGGAGAAGCTGGCGCCGCAGTTTCCGACCAACTGGGAGCTGTCGGTCACGCGCGCGGTGAACGTCGTGCGCTTCCTCGAGGAGAAGGCGAACGTCCCCGCCAAGAATCTGATCGCGACCGGCTACGGCCAGTACCACCCGATCGCCAGCAACAAGACCGCGGCCGGGCGCGCCCGCAACCGCCGCATCGAGATCCTTCTGACGCCGTCGCTGGCCCCCAAGGCGATCGCCAAGTCCAAGCTGAAGGAGGCCGAGGCCGAAGCGCAGGCGAAAGCGGATACGAAGCCCGAGGCGAAGCCGGAGACGCACGCGCGGTCCAGCAAGTCGTCCAAGGCGAGCAAGCCGGCGAAGTCGAAGGAAGTGGCGATGGCGGCGAAGCCGTCGAAGCCACAGGCGAAGAGCGCCAAGCACCACCGGTGAGGCGGCTCTAGAAGCACATCGTGAAGGAGCTGCACACCCGCGCTTTGCGCGGGAGCAGCTAACCGTTCGGCGCGTGCGGCCCGACGAGCGGCAGGTCGACGAAGAACGTGGCGCCCTGCCCCACCTGGCTGCGCACGCCGATCGTCCCGCCGTGCGCCTCGACGATGACGCGCGCGATCCACAGGCCCAGGCCGAAGCCGCCGTAGT
>DATMZL010000101.1:0-7305 GCA_035607075.1 Polyangia bacterium | reverse complement strand
GTTCGACGCCCTGGTGTTCGAGCCGCGCGGCGGCCCATCGGGCGCGGCGGTCGTCTTTCTCCACGGCTTCGGCGGCAGCTTCGCGCTCGAATGCGGGTTGGTCGCGGAGGCAGCGCAGGCGATCGGCGCGTTCACCGTCTGTCCCGCGACCGGGATCGGCGGCCACTGGGCGGGCGGGGACGGCGAGCGCATCGTCCGCGCGACGCTGGACTACGTCCACGCGCGCGGCATCCACCGCATCTACCTCGCGGGCCTGTCGAACGGCGCCGCCGGCGCCAGCGCGCTCGCGCCCCGGTTCGCCTCGTCGCTGGCCGGGCTGGTCCTGATCTCGGGCGCGCCCGCGAGCGGGACCGACGCAAGTCTCCCGACGCTGGTCGTGCATGGTGAGCACGACAGGGTGGCGTCCGCGTCCGCCGCGCGCGCGTTCGCGACGCGGAATCACGCGCGATACGCCGGGTTCGACGGCGGTCACTTCGTCTTGCTGATGCGCCGCGAGGAGACGCGCGCTGCGATCGCAGATTGGCTGACCCGCCGCGAGGCAGCCGTGCCGCGACCTGCACCGTGAGCGGGAACCGCCGCTGACGCCAGGTGTCCTTCGAAGGCAATGTTCGCCAGCCGGTTCGGGTTCGTCATCTGGCTGCTCTCGCCGATGACCGAAGGCATCGGCCTGCAGATCGGCCCGCCGGTCTGGACCGGCGAGTGCGGATTGCCGCGCCAGAAATGCACCGCCGAGCTGCCGATCGTCGTCGAGAATCGTCGCGCCGATCGCGTCGTCACCGTCGGAGGATTCGAGCTCACGGAGACCGGCTATTTTTCTTATGCGCCCGTTCGTCATTTTTCGTTGCCGCTCGTCGCCACCGGACCCGGTGCCGCGTCTCGCCGGACGCTTCCGGGAGTGAGTGACACAGAGAAAACGCAGATCGTCAGGGTCTGGTTGCGCTTCGAGTCCGGACCGGCGACGCGGATCACCAGCGGACCGTTCGTCATGGCCAATCCATCCCGCGAAGCAGCGAAGCTCGCCTGCACCCGCGACCGCGGCGACTGGCGGACCAGCATGCGGGGCCGTCCCTACTGCGTTCCGCGCGCGCCCGACGGTGGAAAGACCTGCCACGATGGAAACGAATGCAAGGGCGTCTGCCTATTCGACCGGGACGAACCGGTCGGCGCGCCGGAACCGTTCGGGCTGGGAGGGCGATTTCTACGGCAGAAGTGGCGCCCCGTCGGTCACTGCTCGCCATTCCTGGCCCCACCCAGCTGTTACGCGGACATCGCACGCGGACGATCGAGCGAGCCGCCGAGTCACATGCACACTCCCGCGTCGCTTGTATGTAGTGATTGACGCCGACCGATTGTAACGGCCTTTCAAACGATCGCGACAACGAACGTCAGCAGGCTCACCAACGTCGTAATCGAAGCAAAAATTCGCGTCACAATCATGACGCGTGCTTTTCGTGCGTCCGGAAATCGACGTGGTGCGCGCCGTTCTCCGTCGGTGAGCGCGCCAACAGACGACGCCCTCCGTTGATCGGGTTTTCGTCCCTGTTAGCGTCGCTCCCCCGATTCGTCGCCGAATATTTTCACCGTAACGCGTTCGAGTCGGCGATCGTATGCACGCATTCGTGTCTGCGATCGTTGTCAGCGCATAAACAAAGGAGAGTAAAGCCATGAAGACCTGGAAGATGGGGATGTTGTCGTTGGTGTGCATGACGGCCGCGTGCAGCGGGCAGGGCGTGGATGGGGGCGATGAGGCCATCACGCTGCGAACAGGGGCGCTGGGTGGCAGCGCGCGCTTCAACTTCGTGAAGACCTCGGACTGGGGAACGGGCTACAACGCGCGCATCGATATCACCAACATCGGATCGACAGCGATCCAGGGCTGGTCGACGGACTTCGACATGCCGAGGAACGTGCAGGTCGCTGTCGCGAACCTGCCCCAGTGTGGCGGCACCGTCACCGACAACTGCTTCACGATCGTCAACGACATCGGTCCGGAGAACATCGTCCGCATCTTTCACACCGGTTCGGCGAACACGATCGGCGTGAACCAGACGCGCTCCGAATTCCTGTACGGCAGCTACGAGGGCGCCTTCGGTTTCCCGACCCACTGTGGCGCGCCGTTGGTCGGCCAGAGCACGCCCTGCAACGGCTCGAACGACGTGACCCCGCCGTCGGCCGCCAGCAACGTTCGCATCTTCGGCGCCGGCTCGGCGCTGGTGGATCTGTTCTGGAGCAACGCGACCGACGACGTCGGCGTCACCGGCTACATCCTGAGCTACGCGACCCAGGCCGCGCCCGCGCTGGAGATCGGTGAGGTGCCGTTCACGACGCCGATCACGCGCGCGCGCATCACGCGTCTGTCGAGCGACACGAACTACATCTTCACCGTCCGGGCGCGCGACGCCGCCGGCAATGTGTCCGCGACGGGGGCCTCGTCGCCGATCGCGCACACCGCGACGCCGAACATCAGCGTCACGTTCAACACCACCAACACCTGGTCGGGCGGCGGTTTCCAGGGCGAGTTCCACGTCACCAACAACGAGTCGGTTCCGCTCGACAACTGGCGGTTCAGCTTCGCGTTCACCGGCAGTTTCCAGTCGGTGTGGAACGGCGTGGTCTCGGGCGGTCCGGGGACGTTCACGATCTCGGCGCCGGCGTTCAACCTGACGCTGGATCCGGGCGAGGTGGCCGTGGTCGGCGCGACCGGTCTGTTCGGCAATCCCGCCACGCCGCCGTCGGGCTTCACGGCGGCCGTCGGCAACCCCGCGGTGCGCGCCCTGGCGATCCCGCAAGCGCCGTGCCTGGGCCTCTCGTGCCCGAACGGTCTGCACTGCTCGGTCACCGACAACGGCATCCCGACCTGCGTGCCGTAACGCGGTAGCAGCGAACGCCTCTCGTCCCGTCGCCGCGGGCGGGACGAGGGCGGCCGCTCAGAGGCCGCTCAGAGATCGTCAGAGGCGGCGAGCGCGGCCAGCTCTCCGACTGCAGCGATCAACCGCTGCGCTGTCATCGGCTTGGCGACGTAGGAATCGAAGCCGGCGTCGATCGCGCGCTCGCGATCGATGTCGCGTACGAACGCGCTGACGGCGCACGCCGGTATCGCCTTCTTGCGGCGCATGCGGCGGTGCTCGATCACGTGCTCCATCAGATCGTACCCGTTCATCCCGGGCAGTCCGAGGTCGCAGACCATGACGTCCGGGACGGCGTTGTCGCGATCGCTGACGTCGAGGATGGAGAGCGCCTCCGTGCCGGAGCCGGCGGTCACGACGGCGGCGCCGGCCCCCTCCAAGGTCCAGCGAATGATGTCGCGCATGCTCTCGTCGTCCTCGACAAGCAGCACCCTGAGCCCGCGCAGCGTGGCGGGCGCGTCGTCCGGCGCGCCTGCATCGGCGGCGCCGTCGCCCGCTTCCGGCTTGGGCTCGATCCAGGGAATCCGGACGGTGAAAACGGCGCCGCGGCCCGCGCCCTCGCTGAACCCCTCGACTGTGCCGTCGTGCAGCTCCACCAGGTGGCGGCACAGGGCGAGACCGACGCCCAGCCCGGAGTACCGGCGTCGTTCACGCATGTCGGCCTGGCGGAAGCGCTGGAACAGGTGGGGCAGAAAGTCGGCCTCGATACCCTGTCCGGTGTCAGCGACGACGGCTTCCAGCTGGCCGGCGTCCTTCCGGATGCGCAGCGACACGCGTCCGCCTTCGGGCGTGAACTTCACCGCGTTCGACAGCAAATTCCACAGCACCTGCTGAAAGCGCCCGCGATCGAGCATGGCGCTTCCGAGCTCGGGGGGGATGTCGAGCGTTACCACGACGCCCTTCGAGTCGGCCGTCGGCGCGATCATCTCCAGCGCCCCGCGCGCGATGTCCTCGACAGCGTTGCTGCGCCGATCCAGGTGGACGCGTCCGGACTTCAGGCGCGATAGGTCGCGGAGGTCTTCGATCAGCTGCAGCTGGCTCTCGGCGCTCAGGACGATCGCCTCGACCGCGTGCGCGACCTCGTGCGCCGGCACCGAGCCCGCGCGCAGCGCACGCGCCCACAGCAGGATCGGGGCGAGCGGCGTGCGCAGCTCGTGGCTCAGCGTGATCAGAAATTCGTCCTTCGCGCGGTTAGCCTTCTCGGCATCGGCGCGGGCGGCGGTCGTTTCGGCGAGCAGCTGCTCGCGCTGTTCGATCATCTCGTACTGCTCGCTGAGATCGCGGCTGACCTTGGTGAAGCCGACGACCGCGCCGCTCTCGTCCTTTATCGCGGTCACGATCGAGTTCGCCCACCAGCGCGTCCCGTCCTTGCGCACGCGCCACCCCTCGACCTCGACGCGGCCATCCTCCCGCGCCCTCTGAAGCTCGGCGTCGGGAGCGCCGGACTTCACGTCGTCGGGCGGATACAGGAACGCGAAGTGCCGTCCGATGGCGCTCTTCCCCTGGTAGCCGACGACCTTCGTCGCGCCTTCGGTCCACTCCGTGATGTTTCCCTTCGGGTCGAGCATGAAGATCGCGTAGTCGCGGATGTTCTGCAGCAACGTCCGAAAGCGCTCCTCGCTGGCCAGCAGGCGCAGCTCCGCTTCGCGCTCCACCGTGACGTCCCGGTTGGTGCCGACGACGCGAACCGGCTTCCCGGTGTCATCGAGCAGCGCGCGAACCCGCGAGGCGACGTGCCGGACGTCGCCGTCGCCGCGCACGACGCGGTACCTGAGCGTGAATGGTTCGCCGGTCTTGATTCCCGCCGCGGTCTTCTCCCGTCCTGGCGCGAGGTCGTCCGGGTGGACGCAGGCGATCTGCGCCTCGGATGCGTTCTCGACGCGTCCCGGCGAAAGGCCCAGGATCTCGGCGGCCCGCGGGTCGAGGACGGCGGTGTCATCCGCAAGGTTCCAGTCCCACGTGCCCAGCTCAGCGATGTCCAGCGCCAGCCGAAGCCGCGACTCGCTGTCGCGGAGGGCGGCCTCGGTGCGGCGGCGCTCGGTCGTCTCCAGCAGCGTGACGAGCACGCCCCCGACGGCGCCGGTCTCGTCGCGAAGCGGGCTGTAACAGTTCGTGAACCAGCCGTTCTCGGTCTTGCTGTTCCGCGTGACCGGGTAAGGGACATCCACGAACGTCATCGACTCGCCGGCCCACACCTTCTCGAAGACCGGCGACGTGAACGCCCAGTGCTTGGACCAGGCTTCGCGCGTCGGCTGGCCCAGTGTTGCAGGGTGTTTCTCGGCGATCATGTCGCGGTAAGCGTCGTTGTAGATCTGGACGAGGTCGCGGCCCCAGAGCGCCGCCATCGCGAAGCCGTTCGACAGCAGCATGTCGACGACGGTCCGGAGGCAGGGGGGCCACGCTTCGATTGGCCCCAGCGGTGTCGACGCCCACGCGTACTCGCGGACCCTCATCGCCATCTCGCCCTTCGCAAACGGCCAACGCACGCCCCATTGTTAGTCCGATCGCCCACGTTGTTCAAACGCGATCAACCGGACGCCGAGTTTCAGGGAAACGGGGTTCCGCCGTCCGGGCGCGCGGACTTCACATGCCCATACGGGTGATAGCCCCGACAGTCCGTCGCTACTTGTTCAACCTTCCCGGATGACGAGATTGTCCGCATGACCGAGGGAAGCTTCGAAGGGGTAGGGGGTCTGAGGATCTTCACGCGCGCGTGGCGGCCCGCCGGACGGCCGGTCGCCGTGGTGGTCATCGTCCACGGGTTCAATTCGCACAGCGGGCAGTACGATTGGGTCGCCGAGCATTTCGTCTCCAACGGGCTCGCTGTCTACGCGCTGGACCATCGGGGGCGCGGAAAATCCGCCGGCGAACGCTTCTTCGTCGAGACGTTCGACGACTACGTCGCCGACCTCGCGAAGTTCGTGACGATCGTGAAGACGCGTGAACCGGATCTGCCGGTGTTCATGCTCGGTCACAGCGCCGGCGGCGTGATCGCTTGCCTGTACGCGCTGGAGCACCAGGGCGAGCTGGCCGGGTTGATCAGCGAGAGCTTCGCCTACGAGGCGCCTGCCCCCGACTTCGCGCTGACGATACTGAAGGGGCTGAGCCGCTTCGCGCCGCACGCCCGCGCGTTGAAGCTCAAGAACGCGGACTTCTCACGCGATCCCGAGGTGGTTGCGGCGATGAACGAGGATCCGTTGATCGCGAACGAGGTGCAGCCCGCCAAGACCATCGCCGAGCTGGTGCGCGCCGACGAACGATTGAAGCGGGAGGCGCAGCGCATCACGCTGCCCATCCTCCTCATTCACGGGACAGGCGACAAGGCGACGAGACCGAGCGGCAGCCGGCACTTCTATGCGCTGGCGCGCTCGAACGACAAGATGCTGAAGCTGTACGAGGGCTACTATCACAACCTGCTCGCCGATCTCGGCAAGCAGGTCGTGATGGCGGACGTCCAGGCCTGGATCGACGATCACCTGGCGGCGACGCCGATCCAGCGGACGAGCGACGAGCTGCGCGCCTGATCCGGTCACGCGCGCTGGTGCAGTCCCTCCGTCGGGAGCTCGCCGCCGCGACGCGCATGGAGGTGGCTGCGCAGGCGGAACCCCAGGACGACCCACATGATGCCGAAGATCATCGCGTAGGCGCCCAGCCACCAGACGACAGCGACGCCGCCCGCGAGGGGCCGATAGAACATCAGCAGGCCGAGCGCGATCGACACCACGCCGGCCAGTCCAAGCGCCCATTCGTGGTTGATGGTCTTGCGCAGCCTGATCGCGCTGACGAGTTCGAGCACGCCGATCACGATCGCCCAGGCGCCGATCAACCACACGATCGCCAGCGCGGTCGACGCCGGCCACAGCAAGGCAACGGCACCGACGGCTATGTCGAGCAATCCCTCGAGGAGCAATGCGCCCCAACTTTCCCCGGCGCGTCCGACGCGGGCCGCTGCGATGAGGGTCGCGATACCCGACACGAACGCCCAGACTCCGAAGAGCAGGACCATGCTGAAGGCCATCGCGCCCGGTCGGGAGAACGCGAGCAATCCGAACAGAATGGCTATGACGCCGCGGAAGACGACCCATCCCCAGCGCGATGCGAGACCCAACTCTGGCTTTGCGGTCAGCATGCTTCGACCTCCGGTTTGTTTGCCTTAAAGTTAGGGCGCAATCGGTCAGGTGTGCTGTTGTCGAGCTGAGACGGCACGGGGTTGAAAGACCGCGCGGTAGAGCACAGGTCGTGTCCGGGGAAGCGACCGCCGAGCCACAGCCCGACGGAGACGGCGGGATTGAAATGTGCGCCCGAGCTTCCGCCGAGCGCGCAGCCAAAACGTCCCGACCATCTCCGCGATAGATCGCCGCCCCAGAGACACCATGCGTCCCTTCTCTTGCCGTCGCCG
>DATMZL010000316.1:0-4321 GCA_035607075.1 Polyangia bacterium | reverse complement strand
GAGGGCCGCGTGACGTTCGCGGGCGCGCGGCGCGACATACCGGCGGTGATGGCGGCGCTGGACGTCTTCGTGCTGACCTCGCGGCACGAAGGTTTCGGGCGCGTCGTGGCCGAGGCCATGGCGAGCGCGCGGCCGATCGTCGTCACCGACGAGGGCGCGCTGCCTGAGCTGGTCGTCCCGGAGACCTGCGGGCTGGCCGCGCGGCCCGCCGACGCGGCCGATTTCGCCCGCCAGATCCTGCGGCAGCTGGAGGACGGCGACGCGGCGCGCGCGCGCGGCGACCGCGCCGCCCAGCGGGCGTCGTCGTTCGACGCGGCGGCGACGGGACGGCGCGTGCGCGAACTTTACGAGCGGCTTGCCCTCTCGCGAGCCCGGACGTAGAAGGAACCGCCGAGGAGCACGACCCTGCAGTCGGAGCCGTTGCACAGCGCCGCCGGGGTCCGGCCGGTTCATCGACACTACCCGTACCTCGACGGGCTGCGGGGCCTGGCCATCCTGCTCGTGCTGGTCGGGCACGCGATCCCGGGCCTCCTCCCGCTGGCGGGGACGGGCGTGATGGTGTTCTTCGTGCTGTCCGGTTTCCTCATCACCAGCATCCTGAACGAGGAGCGCCGCCACACGGGCACCGTCAGCCTCCGGCGCTTCTACATCCGCCGGACGCTCCGCATCTTTCCCGCCTACTACACGATGGTCGCCATCGTAGCCCTCCTCGCGGTGTTCGGCCTGGTCGCCGGCGTCGACTTCCGCAACGTCGTCATCTGCGCCCTCTACCTCCGCAACCTGGGCGGCACCTCGCAAGTGCTCGGGCACGCCTGGTCGCTGGCGCTGGAGGAACAGTTTTACGTCCTGTGGCCGACGATGTTCCTTGCGATGCCGCGCGCGGCCGGACGCGCGGCCCGCGTCACCGCCTGTTTGATCGCCGGGATGACGCTGTTCCGCACCCTCGCGATCATCAATCACTGGGGCGTCGTTGCCACGGGCGTGTTCTATGCCCGTCCGTGGTTCCGATTCGACTCCTTATGGATAGGGTGCGCGATCGCGCTCTGGACCGCGCACGGCGTAGATGGCCGTTTCGCGCGCCGGTTCGCGCTCGTCCCCACGGCTGCGTGGATCGCCGCCCTGCTCGCGTGGAGTCTGGTCGCGCGATCCCCGGCGCTCGCGCCGGTGTCCGAGACCTTGTCGATGCTGCTCGCGGGCGGTCTCCTGCTGCGGCTCCGCCTGGCCGACGATGGGTGGGTCGGTTGGATCATGCGCAGCTCGTTCATGCGGTGGCTGGGCAAGCTGAGCTACTCGCTCTATCTGTGGCAGCAGCTCTTCCTGATCGCGGGCGAAGGCGGGCCAGACTGGGGCATCGCCCGCGTGTTCCCCGTCAACATCCTCCTGCTCTTCGCGGCCGCGCTCGCGTCGTACCACCTCGTCGAGCGCCCGTTCCTGCGTCTCAAGGATCGGCTGGCACCTCAGGCGTAGATCTTCGCCCAGCGCTCGAGGGCCGTCAGCGCAAACAGCTTGCGGCCGATGTCCTGGCCGCCGAGGTGGCGGGCGATGAGGCTGTCGATGGCGCGCGCGCTGAATCCGAGATGCTGGACCAGCGCCCCTGCCCGCAGATCGTTGCGCAGGCTCTCGGCGCCCGGCTCGCGAAACCAGCGATCCACGGGGATCTCGAAGCCGCGCTTGGGCCTATCGGTGATGCGAACGCCCAGGCGCGGTCGCAGCAGCCGCCGCATCAACCGCTTGTCCCGCAGGAAGCCGATCTTCTGCGCCTGCGGCAACCCCAGCCCGAACTCGACGAGGCTTCGCGAAAGGAACGGGACGCGCACTTCCAAACTGTGCGCCATCGAGATCTTGTCGGCCTTGAGCAGCAGGTTGTCGAGCAACATGGTGTGGAAGTCGACGTACTGGAGACGCTGGACCGGGTCGAGCCGCAGCTCGCCGGCTGCCTTGAAGAGCGCTTCGTAGCGCTCGGCCGCGCCGTCGAATCCCTGTCCCACCAGCGCGCCCCGCTCGTCAGCGGTGAAGATGTCGAACCACGAAAGGTAACGCGCGGGGCTGTCCAGCTTGACCGTCTGCGCGACCTTCGCGGCGCGCCGGACGACGTTGAACACGCCGAGCGATCGCGAAGGGAGCTGACCGGTCACGTTCAGAATCTGGTCGGAGTACGGGCGCAAGACAGGGCCGGCGCGATCGATCATCGGCCCCCAGAAATAGCGAGCGTATCCGCCCAGGACTTCGTCGCCGCCTTCGCCCGACAGCGCAACCTTGACGTGCGCCGCTGTTCCCCGGCAGAGGTGCCAGAGGGGCAACGTCGCGCTGTCGGCGAGCGGCTCCTCCAGCGCGGCGATGATCGGGTCGAGATCGTCGAGGTTCGCCGGACCCAGATCGATCCGGATGTTCTCGTTGCCCGCCCGCCGTGCGACCTCCGCTGCGACCTCGGTCTCGTCGCCGCGGTCGGATGACAGGAACCCGATCGAGAACGTCTTGGGCGGAGCGGTGTGCTGGTTGGCGTAAAGCGCGAGCGCGCTGGAATCCAACCCGCCCGACAAGAACAGGCCCGTCGGAACGTCAGCCATCAGATGCTGCCGCACCGACGCGTTCAGCAGCTCGCGCAGCCGCTCGAGCAGCTGTTCCGGCCGCCGGTCCTCGATCTCGGCGGGCGCAAGCTGGTAGAAGCGATGCGAGCGCGTGTCGCCGGTCGCGATGTCGATCTCGAGGATCGTCCCCGGCAGCAACTTGGTGATCCCTTTGAACGCCGTGCCCGGCGACGGGATGCTGCCCACGCGCAGGAAGGTGTGCACGAACGCCGGATCGATGACCGGCTTGCCCAGGCCGTCGAACGCGAGCGCCCGCAGCTCGGACGCGAACGAGATCTGCCGTTCGGTCCGACGCAGGTAGAGCGGCTTGATCCCGAAGCCGTCACGGACCAGGTAGAGCCGCCGCCCCGTCCGATCATGCAGCGCGAACGCAAACATACCGGCGAGGCGCGCCGCGAGCTCGCGAATGCCGAGCTGCTCGTACCCGTGGACCAGCACCTCGGTGTCGCTGTTCCCCACGAACACGTGTCCGCCCGCCTCCAGTCGGGATCGGAAATCGCGGTGATTGTAGATCTCGCCGTTGTAGACGACCGCGACCGACCGGTCCTCGTTGAACATCGGCTGATGGCCCGCCGCCGAAAGGTCGATGATCGACAGGCGGCGCATGCCCATCCCCAGCCCGCCCTCGACCAACGCGCCGTGATCGTCCGGGCCGCGGTGGGCGATGCTCGCCGTCATCGCCTCGATCTCGTCACGCCGGACGGGCGTGCCGTCCCAGCGCAGGATGCCCGCGATGCCGCACATCAGCCGAGCCTGCCGAGCAGCGTCCGGTACGCGGCGATCATTTCGGTCGCGGTGCGATCCCAGCTGAATCGAGCTGCGTGAGCCAGCCCGCGCGCGATCAAGCTCGCGCGCAGCTCGCCGTCGCCGAGGATCGAACCCGCGTGCCAGGCGAGCGCGTCGACGTCCTCCGGCGCGGCCGTCAGAGCTGCGTCGCCGACCACCTCGTCCAGCGAACCGGCGCGCGAGCTGACGACGGGCGTCCCCGACGCCATCGCCTCGAGCGGCGGCCAGCCAAACCCCTCGTACAGCGACGGGAACAGCAGCAGATCGACGGCGTTGTAGAGCGCGGGCATCTCTTCGTCAGGAATTCCACGCAGGCCGACCACGCTGTCGAGCACGCCCAGATGCTCGGCGAGAGCGCGTTCCTCACCAGCGAGCGCGGGACCGATGCGAACCACGCGCGCGTCGATGCCGTCGCGTCGGAGGCGCGCCAGCACGCGCAACACGCCCGGCATGTTCTTGTAGAAGGTCCGGCCGACCTGGAGAATCAGCGGCCCGTCCCCGAGCCCGCGCGCGCGCCGCAGGGCGCGTCCGCGCTCCGGGTCGGGGTTGAACGTCTGATTGAGCCCCGGATGAATCACGATGATCTTGTCCGGGTCGACGCCGACCAGGTCGATGAGATCCTTTCGCGTCTGCTGCGAATCGGCGACCACCAGCGCCGCGCGCTTGATGAACTCCATCGAGATCCGAAAAAGCTGTAAGGCGACGCGGGGGATCTTGGACGCGCCGATCCGGCCCGCGGTCAGCGCCAGCAATATGACGTCGTGGCAGGTAACGACCGTCCGGCGCGGATCGAGCTCGGCCAGGAGGTAGCCTTGGCCGTGATCGACGATGTGCGCCAGATCGACGTCCAGATTTCGAACCACGCGCGGATAGACAGCGAATCGACCGGCGTAGGTGTCCAGCTTCTCCCACAAGTTCGATCGGCTCCGCCACGGGTCCGGGACAAC
>DATMZL010000104.1:0-5993 GCA_035607075.1 Polyangia bacterium | reverse complement strand
CCCTCCCAGGGTTCCCATTCTGATTTGTCGGCGCTCCTCGAATGCCTCGGAGAAGCGCCTGCGGTACGCTTCGCCCATGCTGATCCCACTGTTGCTGCACCTGGTTGTGTTGACCGCGACGGTCCTGCTGCTGGCGCGCTTCCTCCCCTCGGTGAGGATCAAGAGCGTGGGCGCGGCGATCGTCGTCGCGCTCGTCTTCTCCGTCCTCAACATCCTTCTCGGATGGTTCATCCGGGCGGTGCTGTTCGTGCCGGCGGTGTTCACGTTCGGGCTGCTGTTTCTGTTTCTGCCGTTCATCGTCAACGCGGTCCTGCTGTGGCTGACCGACAAGCTCATCAAGTCGTTCGAGATCGAGTCGATCGGCGGCCTGCTGACGTCAGCGGCGGTGATCACGCTCGTGAACTGGCTGTTCCACGTCGTCGCCCATTCCCAGCGCATGGGCTTGCACGGCGGCGCCGGCCCGACGCGCTGGATCTGAAGCGCGTCGATCTCGTCAGAGCGGCTGGATCTAAGTCAGAACGCGTGTAATCTCTCGCGGATGCGAATCCCTTCTCATCCGTTCAGGTCGTTTGCGCTCGTCATGGCGCTGGTCGCGGTCGCTCTTCCTGCGTGCAAGAAGAAGGGCAAGGGCAAGGGCGGCGGAAGCGGCGGCGACCCGTCGCAGGTCGTCGCGAAGGTCGATGACGCGGTCATCACCGTCGGTGATGTGCAGGAGCGCATCAACAAGCAGTCGCCCTTCGTGCGGGCGCGCTACACGACCAACGAAAAGAAGAAGGAGTTCCTCGACAGCCTGATTAGGTTCGAGGTGATGGCGAACGAGGCCGAGCGCCGCGGCTACGACAAGGATCCCGAGGTCTTGCGCGTGATGAAGCAGCAGATGATCTCGAAGTTCCTGCAGAAGGATTTCGAGTCGAAGCTGAAGGTCGAGGATGTTCCAGACGCCGACGTCGAGAAGTACTACAAGGAGCACCCCGCCGAGTTCAATCAGAAGGACGAAGTCCGCGTCAGCGAGGTGACCGTCAAGGACAAGGGTAAGGCGGACAAGGCGTACTCCGAGGCGAAGGCGCTGCCGAAGGCGGCGGCCGTAGCGCCCGCGCCGAACGAGAAGCAGTTCAAAGACATCGTGAACAAGTACTCCGACGACGAGGAGGCGAAGCAGCGCGGTGGCGATCTCGGATTCTTCGACAAGGATTCGACGCGCTATCCGAAGCCGGTCGTCGAGGCCGCGTTCAAGCTCGCCGAGGTGGGTGACGTCGCGCAGCCGATCAAGACCGAGAAGGGCTTTGCGGTCATCCGGCTGACGCAGAAGCGGCCTGGTTTCAGCCGCCCGCTCGCCGAGGTCAAGCGCCAGATCCAGCAGCGCCTGTTCCGCGACACGCGCACGAAGGCGATGGACAACTTCGTCGCCGAGCTGAAGAAGAAGAGCAACATCGACATCAACGACGCGAACCTGTCCAAGGTCGTGATCGACACGGGCACGGGCGCTGGCGCGGGCGGCCCGATGAGCGGCGGGCCGGGGATGCCGCCGGGCATGCCGATGGGCCCGCCGGGGATGGCGCCCGGTATGGCGCCGATGCACCCGCCGCCCGGTACGCCGGCCATGCCGCCGGTTCCGCAGGGCAAGCCGTGATCGGACGCCGTCGACCGTTACTTTTTTCGATCGGGCTGGCGCTGCTCCTCGCCGCGGTGGTCGCACCGCGCGGCGCGGGCGCGCGCACGGTCGAGAAGATCGCGGCGGTCGTCGGCGAGGCCGTGGTGCTGGCCAGCGAGGTCGAGGAGAAGGCGGGGCCGCTGCTCGCCGACGTCAGCAAGGTCCCTGATCCCGACAAGCGCGCGGCGCGCGCGACGGCGTTGCGCCACGAGGTGCTGGAGCGCCTGATCGACGACGAGCTGATCTTGCAACAGGCCGCCGAGCTGAAGCTGAGCGTGACCAGCGAGCAGATCGACTCGTCGATCGACGAGATCAAGAAACAGAACAACATCGACGACGATCAGCTGCGCGAGGCGCTGCGGGCGCAGGGCATGTCGATGGCCAACTACCGGGCCGACCTGAAGCGTCAGCTGCTGCGGTTCCGCGTGCTGAACATCGCGGTCGGCTCGCGCGTGAACGTGTCCGACGAGGAAGTGAAGGCCTACTACGAGCGCCACATGAAGGGCTCCGCCAACGTGCAGGTGCGCGCCAGCCACATCTTCGTCGCGATCCCCGACGGCGCCGACATGGCGGTGGTGGCCGAGAAGAAAGCGCAGGCGGAAAAGATCCTGGAGCGCGCGAAGACCGAAGACTTCGCGAAGCTGGCGCGCGAGGTGTCAGACGACGCGGCGACGCGCGCCGAGGGCGGCGACCTCGGCTTCTTCGGGCGGGACATGCTGCCGAAGCCGATCGAGGAGCTGGTGTTCGCGATGAAGCCGGGCGAGGTGCGCGGCCCGGTCCGCGCCGACCGCGGCTTCCACGTCATCAAGCTGGTCGACCGCAAGGTGAAGGACGCGAAGCCGCTGGATGACGTGAAGGACGACATCCGCATGCAGCTCCGCCAGAAGGACATGGAGCGTCAGACGAAGATCTACCTGGCCGAGCTCCGCAAGAAGACCCTCGTCGACATCCGCTACTGATCGTTCCTCTTCGTCGCCGGAGGACCGATCTTTCCCCCTCGCCCCGCGAAGCGGGGAGGGGTCTGCGGCGCCGCGAAGCCGAATAATCAAGGCCCTTTACGCACACGTGAAGGCGGCGCCGGAAACCGACATTCACATTGGCGATGGGGCGAACGCGGTCGCTACACGGTTGCGCGTTGCTGGTGGCTTGCGCCGGGATGCTCGCGTGCGCGGTCGACGAGGGCGATAAGGGCGGACCGGCCGGCGGGGGCGGCTCGGGCGGCTCGATGGGCGGCGCGAGCGGTAATGGCGCCGGCGAAGGCGGTGGGAGCGGCAACGGCCAGGGCGGCGGTGGGACCGGTGGGAGCGGTACGGGCGGTGGCGGTATGTCGGGCGCTGGCGCCGGCATAGGGGGCAGCGGCGGGAGCGCGGGCGCGGCCGGCACCGGCGGTGTGCCCGGGGGTGGCGGCGGCATGTCGGGCAGCGCCGGCGGGAGCGCGGGGCGTGGCGGCGGAGGAGGCAGCGCAGGGCGCGGTGGTGCGGCGGGCGGAGCGGGGCGCGGTGGAACCGGCGGGGCGGCCGGCGCCGCTGGGCGTGGTGGAACCGGCGGGGGCGCAGGCAACGCGGGACGTGGCGGTACCGTCGGCACAGGCGGTGGCGGCGGCAACGGTGCGCGCGGCGGCGGCGGCGGTAGCGGTGGCACCGGCGGCGCGTTGCAGCCCGTCAAGATCTGGATCGCCGGCGACTCGACGGTCGCGAGCAACGGCGGCAACCCGTGCCCGATCGGCTGGGGCGGCCCCTTCTCGACGTACTTCGGCACCGGCGTCACCGTCACGAACAGCGCTGTCGGCGGACGCAGCGTGCGGACCTGGCTCTACAGCGTGCAGACCGTCATGGACCCGACCGGCGAATGCGTCCTCGACGTCGACGCGAGCGGCAACCCGATCCTGCAGTCACGCTGGCAAGCGATGTTGAACGCGATGTCGGGGATGAAGACCGGCGACTACCTGTTCATCCAGTTCGGGATCAACGACGGCGATTCGACGTGCGATCGCCACGTCGGCGTCGACGCGTTCAAGACGTCGTACGGGATGATGGCGCAGGCCGCGAAGGACCGCGGCGCGCACCCGATCTTCGTCACGCCGCTGGCGATGATCCGTTGCAGCGGCACCACCGTGACCGCCAGCCGCGAGCCGTACGTGACCGCGACGAAAGACGCCGGCACGCAGTACGGCGTTCCCGTGATCGATCTGAACCGCCTCGCGATCGCGCTCTACCAACAGCACGCCTTCTGTCCGATCCCGGGCGGCGACGTCAGCGCGTCGACCACCGGTCCGGTCGGCGACTTCTTCTGCGACGATCACACGCACCTGTCGTCGTCGGGCGCCGTCGAGATCGCGGGCCTCGTCGCGCAGGCGCTGCGCGATCAGAATATCCCGCTCGCCGCGTATCTGAAGTAATCAGTCCGTGGCCAGCGTCGGGCGATAGCCCAGCGGCGGAAGCGGGAAGACCTGCGTGAGCGATGCGGCGACGAGGCGCAGATCGCGGCAGGCACTGTCTGCGATCTGATCCAGCACGGCCGCGCGCCGGGCGAGCTCGCCGAAGATGCGGGTCGTCGTCGGGTCCACGGGGTCCGGCACGGTCTCGCCCAGCAGGAAATGCGAGAGCCCGGCCGCGGCGCCGAACCGCGCGATCTGGATGTGCGTGAACCCGGTCTTCGTCTCCTCGCCGTGGCAACCGTTGCAGGTGTTCAGGGAGAACTTGTGGCGGGCGGGCAGAAGCGTGATGCCCGGCGCCGTCCAGTAGTCCAATCGAAAGCCCATCCCCAGGAACAGCTCGTTGTTCGGCGTCGCCGCGCCGAGGAACGAATCGCCAGGCGGAAACGGCAGCACTGCCGGAACAGTGTGGCGCTCGACCGCGATGCTCACTTGGTTCTCGTTGATCCAGCGTCCCAGATCGCGGTCGCGCGTTCCGGCGTCGAGGCCGTTGAATCTCGCGTCGGGCGTCTGTTTCACGGTGGCTTCGATCAAACGTGGCCCGCGATCCGTCGCTTGCAGGGTGAACTCCCGCAGCTCCCATTGCGCGCCGCCGTCGGCGTTGTGAAGAAGCGCGGTCTCGTTCGTGCGCACCTGGTTGATGGCGCTTCCAGCCGTTTTCGATCCGCCCGCGTTCGCATGCGCGAACGTTTCGGTGAGGTTCTCGAGCGCGTTGTTGTATGCGGTGCTGCCGGGCGTCAGGGCGTCGAGCGCGCGCCACGACCGGGCCCAGTTGCGCAGCGGCATGCATGCGGTCACCGGGACGCCGTACTCGAGGATGATCAGGAATTGCATCGGCGCGCAGTGCTCGTCGAGGAGCTCGAACACGAAGCGTCCCTCGGCGCCGCCCACCGGCCCGTAACCGGGGTTGCCGGCGAGGTCGATGCGGTTGACGATGGCGAGCAGCCGGACCGGCGCACGCGAGACATCCAGCTTGACTGTGCCGGGAACGCGCGGCCAGCGGTCGAGGATGGCGCCCATGTTCCGACGCGCCGACACGTTGAATCCGTTGACGGTCTGCGCGGCGAGCCAGCTCCGCAGCCAGTCCTCGACCAGGTCACCGGGATCGACGTGGGTCACGTCGGGGTTCGCCATCTGCTGCATCAGGTACCCGAACGTCCACTTGCCCATGGACCTACCCGGCGCTGCCACGCCTGGACAGGGGTTGAACGTGCGGGTTGCGTCCTCGACGACGCCGAGATCAGTGACCAGCAGCGTGCGTTTGGGATCGCTGCTCCCGACCGGTACCAAAAAATGGACCAACCCGGGGATGTCGTGCAGATCCATCAACCGGAGGTCGATGAGCGTGCGCCCGTCGTAGATCGGCGTCTTCGTCATGCCCCGTTGCTGCAACACCGCCGCCGACACACGCTCTTGCTTCTTGAGGACATCGAAGCCGATGGGCACGCCCACGCTGTAGATCCGGTCGCTCGCTTTGAGGTCGGGCGCCTGGCCGTCGTCGCGGAGCATGATGGGGCCTGTGTCGCCCTGGACGGTCAGCAGCGCCGGCAGCCGGGCGTCGGCTTCGAATTCCACGTCGACCACCGCCAAACCCTTTGCGTCGGCACGCGCCGAAGCTTGCCGCACGACCGGCGGGCTCAGGCGAAAGTCGGTCCGTTTGAGATCGGCCGACAGGCCGACCAGCGGGCCGTCGATCGTGCTCTGTAGGGCCGCGACGCGGACCACGCCATCACCCGTCTTCGCACCGGACGGTGCACTGCACGCGTGGCAGCCCAAACTGAGCAGTGCTGCGATCAAGCACGCGCGGGTCACCGCCCTGAAGAACATTGATCGCATCCTCTCCCCTCCTACCCGAGCGTGAACGGAGTCACGCCTATTCCCGCAACGTCGAGGCACGCGGAACTTCCA
>DATMZL010001702.1:0-5251 GCA_035607075.1 Polyangia bacterium | reverse complement strand
TGTCTTCAGCGTCGCGGTGACGGCGACCGCGCGGTTGTTCTGAACCTCGGTCTTGATCGCGACGGTGCTGGAGGAACCTGCATTCGTCGCCAGCGTCGGCGTGGTGACCCAGGTACCGTACCAGGCGATGCGCAGCGGATCGGTGACGACGACGAACACGTCGCGGTAGAGGCCACCTTGGAAGGTGTGATCACCCGTGAGCGGCGGCAACTGCGCGTTCCATTTGTTGTTCAGTCGAACCGCGACGACGTTGTCGCCGGTCTTGATCGCGGAGGTCACGTCGATCGAAAACCCGTTGTACCCGCCCAGGTGTGCGCCGACCTTCTTGCCGTTCACGTAGATCTCGGCCTGGTCGAACGCGGCCTGGAACTCGAGCGCGACGCTCTTGCCCGTCCAGGACGACGGGACGGCGAAGTGCTTACGGTACCAGCCGTAGCCGACGTAGAACTTCGACGCCATGAAGTAGGGCAGGCTGAACGAATGCGGCAAGCCGACATCGTCCCATGATGCATCGTCGAAGGCGGTCGCTTCGGCCCCGGTCACGTCAGCGCGCTTGAACTTCCACGCCTGGTTGAAGTTCTGAACCAAGCGACCGCCGGTGCTGCCCGACGCGCCGCCGGCGCCCGCCTGCCCACCGCCGGAGCCTCCGCTCCCGCCGCGGCCACCCGAGGCGGCCGTGCCGGTACCGCTGGAGCCCGCGCCTCCGCTCGCCGACGTTCCTCCCGCGGCTGACGTTCCTCCCGCTGACGTGCCTCCCGCTGACATGCCTCCCATCCCGATTGCGCCACCCAGCCCGGTCGTTCCCCCGCCGCCGAACGCGGCGGCGCCCCCGATGCCGGTGCCGCCGCTGGTACCGCCGCTGTTCTGTATCCCCCCCGAGCCCGACAGTCCACCGGCGCCGGCGCCGGATCCGGCGTGGCTTCCCGCGCCGCCGGCGCCGCTCATCGCGCCGTCGCCGCGACAACCGACCAGCAACCAGGCCACGGCGGCGGTACCAATGATGATTGCTCGAGCGCGCATGAGTGTCCTCGCGGTTTGTCGGTCCGCCTTCAAAGGGGAGCGCGCGCGTTGTTTAGGGTCTGTCGTTTCGAACGTTGCCGCATTTTTTCGACACGTTTGGCCGTTCAAGCCGAACTAAACGCACGCCATGGGATACGCCACGCCGCAACGGATCGTCGCTACGATCGTTGGCGTCCGACTGTCGGCGTTGTCAAAACTGCGCGATGAACTTCCAGGCCAGCGGCGGAATGAAGGCCTTCAGGCCGTCGTCGCCGGTCGAGGTTCCGTCGTCAATGCTCGACGGCGTGTGCGGGCCATCGAACGTGCAGACTTTGACCGGATAGCCCGCCCTGCAACCCTCGAAGTCGTAGCAGAGGAATTTCTTGCTGCCGGCGGTCGTCGTCGGGATGTTGTTCCCGGAGGGAATCGTGCAGCCATTGTCCTTGGCGTGCTGAAGGACGCAGGCCTTCCCGCCCATCGTGTCGTTGCCCCACGGACAGGTGCCGTCGCCCATGCCGGTCGTCCCCATGTACGCGATGGGCACATGCGCATTGGTCGGCTGAGTGAAGTTGTAGTTGGCCGCTGCCATCGCGACAGCGCCGCGCAGCTTCGACGGGCGCCCGAGAGTCAGCGCGTAGCTCATCATCGCTCCGAAGCTGAAGCCGGTGGTGAAGACCCGGCTGTCGTCGATGCACAGGTTCGCGTCGACGAGGGCAAGGATGTCGTCGAACAGGACGACGTCTCGGTTGTAATCCCAGGGAAGGTTGCCGATGCCTCCGGGCGCGATGAAGATGGCGGTATCGTTCGCCGCGGTCATTTCGCGGTGGAGCCCGAAGTAAGCGTAGTTTTTGGCGTCGAAGTTGGGACCATCATTGGCGGGATGCAGGCCATTCGCATTGCCGGTGTCCGAGCCGTACGCCTGATGCCAGGAGAAGATCAGGCGGTACGGGTGGTTCGGATCGTAATTCGCCGGGATGTCGATGATGTATTCGCGGCTCATTCCGCCGCTCGTGATCTTGAGTCTGGTCGACGTGGGAAGCGCGCTCATGACCGACGAGCCGCCGGTCGTCAGGGTCTTCACACCATTCGCCATGCCACAGCCCTTGCTCGGAACCGCGGCGCTGCCGCCTCCGCTGCCTCCCCCGCCAAGGCTGCCACCGCTGCCGGCGCTTCCGCCAGTCGAACCGCCGCTGCCGCCGCGCCCCGCTGTGCCGCCCCCCGCGCCCGAAGTCCCGCCTGCACCCGCGCCGCCGGACGCGCCACCGCCACCACGCCCGCCAGTGGAACCGCCCGCGCCCGAAGTCCCGCCTGCACCCGCGCCGCCGGACGCGCCGCCGCCACCACGCCCGCCGGTGGAACCGCCCGATCCCGAAGTCCCGCCTGCACCCGCGCCGCCGGACACGCCGCCGCCACCGGCCGCGCCTCCTGTGGCAGTCGATCCGCCCGCCCCCCCACCGGTTCCAGCAACCGCGCCGCCCGTGCCCGCCGCGCCGGACGTCCCCGCGGTGCCCGACCCCGACGCCCCGCCCCGGGAGTTGGCGCCGCCCGTCCCTGTTGCGCCGGCCGACCCGTCCTGACCGCCGCACGCGCCAACGAAGAGGGCGAACGCCCCCACGACCGAAACAAAACGACCGGATGTCATCGAGTGCCCTTCTTCAGTTGAATCGACACGACTTGGAAACGACGCTGGGCCCCGTGCGGCGCGACCCGCCATACCGGTGCAGGTGAGAGCCCCAGGTCCTTCATTGGCGACCTGGTTCCGATCTTGTTAGACGTTCTTTGCGCCGATCCGCCGGCAGCCGACGCGGAGCGCGCCTGTCACCGCAGGCCGTCGACGACGGGCACGGCGCTCGCGGTCACGGACACACTCGCCGAGGCAAGGCCCGCGCGCGTCGCCGTGACGGTGATCGTCCCGGGTGCCAGCGTCGACCGCACGAAGACACGGTTGATGCCGGCCTCCGTCAAGAGATACATGTTGTTCGTCGAGGAGAGGACGCCGCTGTTGTAGCCGCCGCGCCAGACGCCGGGCCCGGTCATCGAGAAGTCGACGCGCGCCTCGTCTGTGGGAACGCGCTGGCCGGCGGCGTCGACGACCTCGAAATCGATCATGACCACGTCGGCGCCGTCAGCCTGCAGACCGTTCGGGCCGGTGGTCGCGGTCAGCTTCAGGCTCGTGGCCGCGCCGACGGTCTTGAGCTCGTGGCTCGCGACCTGCTTGCCGCTCGCGTCGTATCCGACCGCGCGCACGGTCCCGGACGCCCAGCTCAGGTTGGGAAAGCCGAACAGGTAGTGATCGGTCGGGGTCGACGACTTACCGATCGACGTCCCGTTCACGAACAGCTCGACCTGCGGCGTGTTGGCGACGACGTACATCGTCTTGCGCGTCCCCGCCGGATACGTCCAGTGACCGATGATGTGGATGTCGGGTTGCGGGTTTCCGACCACGCGGTGCGCGAAGTAGAGCTGCTTGGGCAGCCGCACGGCGTCGACCTTGCCGCTCGCGCGCGCCACCTCGCTGCTCATCTGCCGGCCGTCGGCGTTGGAATCGGAGAAGTAGATCGACGCGTACCCGGCGTAGCGAGAGTGCGCGGAGTCCTTGTTCTGGATGCTGTAGACGTTCTTCCAGATGTCGAGGCGCCAGATGGCGGCCTTGGTGGTGCTGTCGCCGGTGATGATCGACTCGGACGTCCAGTGGTAGGTGTCGTTGGGTCCCGGCTTGAATCCGCCGACGTGCGGCGGAGAGTAATCGTCCCAGAAACGCCGGCCGGCTTCGTCGCGCTCGTCCTCGGCCTCGATGATGGGCGCCTGGTTTCGGTAATTGTTCGAGTAGCCCCGGTGGTAAGAGGCGTCGTTGCTGGGCGTCCACGACGGGTCGTAGCCGACCATGGTGCCGAAGTACTCCGCGTAGGGCGCCGCGCCGGTGTCGTCGAGATCGCGGCAGCCCATCGCCCGCCCGCCGTTCGGATCCCATTGCTTGCGGAGATCCTGCATCTCCTTCATGTGCGCCGCGCTGATGCCGTTGTTGCCCGCCTCCCAGAACAGGATGCTGGGGTTGTTGCGCAGGTAAATGATGCTCGCGCGCATGACGTTCGTCCGTTGCGTCCACTGCACGCCGGTGACGTCGGCTTCCTTGTCGCCCGCCGGCGCGATGTTGATGATGCCGTACTTGTCGTCGGAGACGACGTCGACCCGCTGCGGGGTGATGTGCATCCAGCGGATATAGTTGCTGTTGCTGCCCTTCACGAGATCGGCGGTGTAGTCGTGCATCCAGTCGGGCACCGCCTGGCCGAGCGCCGCCCAGTCGTTGCTGGCGCGCTGCGCGTAGCCGAGTAAGTAGACGAACCGGCCGTTGACGTAGACGCCGCCCGTCCCCACGCCGCCGCGGAACTGCGTCTGGCGAAATCCCGTGCGCGTCGTGCGTTTGTTTACGGTGCCGCCATCCGTCACCAGCGACGTCATGACGTCGTAAAGATTTGGCGTGAGATCGCTCCACAGCTTCGCGCTCGTCAGCGGTCCGCTCGCCTTCAAGATCGCGGTCTGCCCGACGCCGACGGCCGTGGCGCTCCCCTGAAAGGTCGTCACACGTGCGCCGGTCGCGGCGTCGGAGATCTCGACTGACAGATTGACGTTCCGGCCTGCGTCCGTCTCGTTGCGCACCTGCGACTCGACGTTGACGGTGAGATCACCCTGCGCCGCCGTCACGTTGGCGAACGCGGACGGGTAGACGTAGACGCCAGTCGCCTGGAGGTTGTTGTAGAGCGGGTACGTTTGATAGAGCTTGCCCGGCGCGTGCAGCCAGACGTGCCCGACCAGGCCGCCGTAGTCGGGGTTGAACGCCTTGCCCGTCCACTCGAACGCCGTGTTGGTCGTGGACTCGACGTAATTGCGGTTGTTGTCCACGCGGACCGCCAGCACGTTCTCCGTGCTGCCGAAGTTGACCTTCCCGGTGAGGTCGAGGCCGCACGCGGTGATGCCGTCCTCGCACATTCCCAGCGACGTGCCGTTCACGTAGAAGCGCGCGCCCTGACGGATGCGCTCGAACTCCACGATCACCTTCCCACCCGAGTTGCTCGTCGGGATCTTGAAGTGCTTGCGATACCAGGCGGGGCCGTCGTACGTGCCCGTGTCGCCGCTCGAGTGGTCCGCGTAGACGCGATACGAGTCGACGTCGTTGTACGTGTGCGGCGTGCTGACCGTCGTCCAGGCGCTGTCGTCGAACGCGACCGCCTGAGCGCCCGTCACGTCCTGCCGG
>DATMZL010000123.1:0-5343 GCA_035607075.1 Polyangia bacterium | reverse complement strand
GCCAGGCGCCGAACACGTACCCCTGCACCTCGACGAGCGCGATCGGCGGCTCGGCCAGTGTGCCGTCCTCGTGGAACACCGAATCGTGTGAGTCCTTCCAGCCCTGCACCTGGAGGCCGATCGGCGTCTGGCGGATGTATTCGACGAAGCCGTCGCCGTCCGCGTCGCCGTAGCGTTCGATCCAGTCGAGCGCGCGCTGGACCGCAGGCGCGATCGTCTTCAGGAACGCGAGGTCGCCGGTGCGCCGGTAATACGCCGCCGCCAGCATCACGTACAGCGGCGTCGCGTCGACGCTGCCGTAGTAGCGACCGAACGGCACCTCGCCCAGCGTCGCCATCTCGCCGCCCCGCGCCTCGTGCAGGATCTTGCCGGGCTCGGCGTCACGCACGGGCACGACGGCCGTCGCCTGCGTCGCCGCCAGGAAGGACAGCACGCCGCGCGCGATGTCGGGCGCTAACCACAGCACCTCCAGCGCAGTGATGATGCCGTCGCGGCCGAAGGGCGTGCTGTACCAGGGAACGCCCGCGTACGGATACGGCCCCTGCGGCGTCGTCGTGATCATCATTTCGAGATCCGACACCGACCGCGCGATCCATTCGTCCATGTCCGACCCGGGCGCGCGCACGCGGCAGCGTGACAGCTGCCCGGCCGCCACCGAGGCCGACAGCGCCGCGCAGGCCCGCTCGTAATCCAGCTCGGCGCATTCGCCGCCCTCGTCGCAGCTGAGCTTCATGTAGATCGTCGTCGTCTCGCGCGACGGCAGCCGCAGGTGGAACAGCGCCTGCCCGCCCGTGAGCTCGTCGGGCGCGGGATCGAACGCCAGCCGCGTGCGCCGCACGACGCGGTCCAGGCCCTCGTAGCTCATGATCACGGCCGCGCCCGCGACGACGGGCTCGTGGCGGACGCCGCGGCGCTCGCGCTTCGACCCGCGCACCTCGAAGATGTCGGCGTAGTCGGCGTTGAAGCTGATCGCCAGCTCGACGTCGACGGCCGTCATCGCGAAGTTCGAGATGCGCAGCCGTTCGTAGCAGCAGCTGCGCCACAGGAACTTGGTGCGAAACACGTGCAGCGTCCCGCGCGGCAGCACCAGCTGGCCCGTCTGATCCTTGAGGTCGGGCGTCGCCATGTCGACGGTGAGGAGGTCGTTCTCCTTCTTGACCGTCGACGACAGCAGCAGCGGCCGCCGGCCGCCCAGGCGCAGCTCCAGCCGCGACAGGAAGCGCGTGCCGTCGTGGTACACGCCCTGCTCGCCCAGGCCAACCGGCTGCACGTCGCCGAAGCGATCGAACACCGCGAACGTCTCGTCGTGCTTGAGGACGCGCGTGCGATCGTCGGCGCGCGATGACGTCGCCTGGATGTAGTACTGCTCGTGAAGGCTGACGACCTCGTCGTCCGCGGCCGTTCCGAACATCGGCATGAAGGCTACTCCATCCCTACGCCGGCTTCGCCACCCAGCCCTTCCACCGCGTGCGCGCCGTCGGGATCACTGTCCGCGTCGATCGCCGCCGCCAGCCCGAACGCCGTCCGGCCGCGGCCACGTCGCAAGCGCGCGCCCTCGATCATCGCCTCGTAGATCGCGACGTAGTCCTGCGCCATGCGCGGCGCCGAGAAGCGCTCCTCGAAGTACGCCCGCACGCCCGCGCGCGGCAGCTCGATGGCGCGCGCCGCCGCCTCGACCGCCGCGTCGATCGAGTCGACCACGAACCCGGACACGCCTTCGCGCATCACCTCCGGCACCGAGCCGCACCGGAACGCGACCACCGGCGTGCCGCACGCCATCGCCTCGATCATCACCAGGCCGAACGGTTCCGGCCAGTCGATCGGGAAGAGCAGCGCCGCGGCGTTGCCCAGGAATTCGTTCTTCTCGCGCTCGCCGATCTCGCCGACGAATTCGATCAGCGGATGCGCGAACAACGGCTTGATGTCGTTCTCGTAGTAGTCGCGATCCTTGCCGTCGATCTTCGCGGCGATCTTCAGCGGCATGCCCAGGCGGCGCGCGATCTCGACCGCACGATCGACGCGCTTCTCGGGCGAGATTCTCCCGACGAACGCGAGGTAGCCCCCGCCCGTCGGAAACGACCGGTAAAGGTCGAGCGGCAAGCCGTGGTACACGGTGCCCTGCCAGTTGGCGCGCGGATGTGGCTGGCGCTGCGCGTCCGAGATCGAGACGAGCGGCGCCTCCGGAAACGTGCGGAAAATCGGCTCGAGCTCGGGCGAGTCCAGGCGCCCATGCATCGTCGTCACGTAGGGAACCACCTGGCGTCGCGCCAGGCTGTAGCCCAGGTAGTCGGTGTGGAAGTGGAGGACGTCGAATTCATCCGCCCGCGTGTTCACCTCTTCCATCATCGCGTAGTGCGGCGCGATCGGATCGACGCAGCGGATCAGGCGCAGCGCCTGCGGCACAGGCGCGACGAGCTGGGCGCTGGTGCGCGAATCCCCGCTCGCGAACAACGTCACATCGTGCCCGAGGTCGACCAGCGCCTCCGTCAGGAAATGCACGACCCGCTCGGTGCCGCCGTACAGCTTCGGCGGCACGCTCTCGTATAACGGTGAGATCTGCGCGATTCGCACACCCGACTCCGCTCCCACCAAACCTAATCACGACCCTGAGCTTCGGCGACGGCACAGTCGCCGCTTGTGAAGTCTCATCCCGACACCCAGATTCGAAACGGGGTAGGGTCGAGATGAACGGACGGTGGGTGGTCGACGATCGGCTGGATGCGCTCTACGCACGGGCCGCCGAACGGCTGGGCGATCGCGCGCTCTCGCAGCGCGAGCGCGTCGCGCCGCGGCCCGTGACTTCGTCGCGGCGGACTACTTCTTCGCGGGCGGAGCGGACGGCTCCTCCGCCGCCTCGCCGGGCTTCTTCTTCTCCTGCGGCAAGGGCTGGCCGGTGATCCGGGCCGCTTCCTCGCGCGCGGTCTTGACGACCTCGCCGCGCGCCTCGATGTAGTCGCCGGCGGCGGTCAGGAACGCCTCGAGGTCGAGCACCTTCTTGCCCTTGCGCGACTTCTTCCCGCACCACTCCCACGCCTGCAGCTGGCGCTGCTGCTCCTCGTAGAACTTCTTCGCGTTGGCCTTGAACGTCTTCGACGGCGCCGGCTTCGCGTCCTTGTCCACGCCCTGAACGAGGTTGCCGCAATCCGCGCGGACCTTCGTCATGAACGGAACCGGATCCTTCTTGCAGGTCTCGGCAAGGAATTCGAGCACCGCCTGGATGTCCTTCATCTTGTCCAGGCCGGGGATCGCGCAGACCATGAACTTCTCGAACGCGACCGACTCCGCCGTCGGATCGGCGGTGAACGCGGCGCCGACCTCCTGAATGCTGCCGTCGACGTCCTTGACCGCGCCGCGCGACTTCAGCTTCTCGGCGTAGCTCTCCAGGCCCTCCTGCATCTTCGGCAGCGCGGCCATGTACTTCTCCAGCGGCGGCTTCAGCGCGTCGGGCATCTCGTTGGCGAGCCCGCTCAGCGATCCGCGCGCGCCTTCCAGCTTGGGCACGCACTCCGTCGTCAGGTGCTCGGAGTAGGTCTTCTGCTGCGTGAAGTAGGCGCTCTCGACGCGCTGCTGGATCTGGTCGGCGTTCTGGAACATGCCGACGTCGGTGTCGGTGCCCATCAAGCACGTCCAGAACGCGCCCATGTCCATCTTGTCGCGCTCGGCGAAGCGGCCGCCCGCGTCCAGCATCTTCTGGGCGGCTTCGGTCTTCTTCCGGTTCCCGACCACGTAGTAGCCGATCCCGCCGACCGCGGCGATCGCGATCAACCCGAACACCATGCGCTTCTTCTTGGCGGCGGAGTCGCGCTCGGCCATGAGCCGCTGATACTCGTCCATACCACCGCCAGGGCCTGCTCCGAACGACATGTGTCCTCCTTGGGATCGGGGGCGCGGCGCCGGAGCGCCGCCGTAGGGTCGTCGAGAAAACCCTACTTCGCAGGCAAAATCAAGCTCAGCAGCGGCTAGCGCTTCCCAATCTGTTGCGAGAACAGCGACCACGAGTGCAGGTAGTCGAGCGCCATCTGCAGCTGGTAGTCGTCCAGGCGCCGGGCGGCGGTGGCCTTCTCACCCTGCTCGTTCTTCAGGCGTTTGTGGAGGTCGCGCTCGCGCGGCAGGTCGGCGTCCGACGCGTCACCGGGCGGCGCTGTCGCATCGACGACGACGTTGGGCGTGATCCCCTGGCTCTGGATCGAACGGCCCTTGGGCGTGTAGTAGCGCGCCACCGTCAGCTTGAGACCGCACGGCTTACCGCCGCAGCCGTCCAGATCGATCACGGTCTGGACCGAACCCTTGCCGAACGTCTGCGTCCCGAGCACGACCGCGCGGTTGTGATCCTGCAGCGCGCCCGCGACGATCTCGGCGGCCGACGCCGTCGCGCCGTCGACGAGGACGATCATCGGAAAACCCGACCAGGTCCCGCGGCTGTGCGCCTTCGCCTCGTCCATCACCTTGCCGCCCTTGCCGACCGTCTTGACGATCAGGCCGTCGGCGATGAACAAGTCGGCGACGCGGATTCCCTGATCGAGCAGCCCGCCCGGATTGCGGCGCATGTCCAGCACCAGCCCCTTCAGCGTCTTGCCGGGGCTCTTGGCCGCGAGCTGATCGAGCAGCTTCTCCAGCGTCGCGTCGACGCCGGCCGCGAACACGCGCAGCTTGATGTAGCCGACGCCCTCGTCGAGCAGCTTGCCCTCGACCGCCTTCACCTCGTACTTCGCGCGCCGGATCCGGAACGTCAGGTCGCGACCGCGGCGCTCGATGACCAGCGTCACCTCGCTGCCCCCTGGTCCCTGCATGCGCGTGACCGCGTCGTCGAATTCCAGCGTCGCGATGTCGACGCCGTCGACGCGCTTGATGACGTCGCCGGGCTCGATGCCCGCCTTCGCCGCCGGCGAACCTTCGATCGGCGAGATGATCACGAAGCGGTTCTTGCGCTTCTCGACGTCGATGCCGATGCCCTCGATCTCCTCGTTGCCCTCGGTCTCTTTCTTGAGTCGGCCGTATTCCTCCGGGTCCATGAAGCGCGAGTGCGGATCGAGGACGTCGGTGAGGCCGCGCGCGGCGCCGTACATGAGATCGGTCTCGGAGATGTCCTCGACGTAGTGGCTCTCGATGTACGAGAGCACCTTCGTGAACACGCCCAGCTTCTGATACGGATTGAAGCGGCCGGCCGCGAGCGGCCGCGCGAAGATCAACCCGCCGGCGAAGGCGGCGAGCACGAGCAAGACGGTGCGACCACGGCGAACAGGCTGGGACATCGATTCACCTCGGGGCCTCAGTTTTTCCTATCCCCTCGCCCCGCGCTAGCGGGGAGAGGGCTAGGGAGAGGGGAACCCAACCGGGGACTGA
>DATMZL010000187.1:0-2463 GCA_035607075.1 Polyangia bacterium | reverse complement strand
GTGCCGCGCAACACCGCGGCGGCAGTCGGCCTTGGCGCAGTCACCGCGCAGCGGCGCGGCGGTCCCGACGCGGTCATCGCCGTGCTGCCTGCCGACCCGTACATCGGCGACGAGGCGACGTTCGCGCGGCTGGTCCGGCTGGCGATCGCGGAAGCGCGCGACACCATCGTCACCATCGGCGTGCGGCCGACCCACGCCGAGACGGGCTTCGGCTACATTCGGCTGGGCGCACGTTTGCAGAGAGCGGGCGATGACGCCGTTCACGACGTCGGCGGCTTCTTCGAGAAGCCGGACCGGCCCACTGCCGAACGTTACGTCTCGTCGGGCGAGTACCTGTGGAACTCGGGGATGTTCTTCCTCACGGCGCGGCGGATGCTGGATGAGGCCCGCCGTCACCTGCCGGCGCTGGGGGCGCTGCTGGATGCGGCCGTGGGCGCCCGCGAACCCGACGCCGTCGCCGTCATCAAGGCCGGCTACGTCGACGCGCCGTCGATCTCGATCGATCACGGCATCATGGAGAAGGCGACCGGCCTGCGCGTCGTTCCCGGCGCGTTCGGCTGGAACGACGTCGGCAGCTGGGCGGCGCTGCCCGCTTTGCGGACGCCCGATGCGCGCGGGAACGTCGTCATCGGCGACGGCGCGACGCTGATCGACGGCGACGGCAACATCGTGGTGGCGGACGAAGGCGCGCCCTACGTCGGCGTGCTGGGCGTGCGCGATCTGGTCGTGGTCGCGACACGCGACGCCATCCTGGTCATCCCGAAGGATCGTGCGCAGGACGTACGCCGCATCGTCGAGGCCGCCAAGCAATCCGGCCGTGACGATCTCCTGTGATGTGATGTGACGTGACGTGAAGGAGCCCGAATGAACCCGAGAGTCTTTCGCGAATACGACATCCGCGGAAACGGCGACGCCGACTTCCCCGACGATTTCGTGGCCGACCTGGGCCGCGCCACGGGCGCATACCTCGCCGACAACGGCGCGCGCCGCATCACGCTGGGGCGCGATTGCCGGCTGTCGTCGCCGCGCATCCACGCCGTGATGAAGCGCGAGCTGCTCGCGTCCGGCCTGGACGTTATCGACGTCGGCATCGTGCACACGCCCGCGCTTTACTTCTCGGTGTTCCACCTGGAGGCGGACGGCGGCGTGATGATCACCGCCAGCCACAACCCGGCCGAGGACAACGGCTTCAAGATCGTCGCGGGCAGGACCACCATTTATGGTGCCGCGATCCAGCAGCTGCGCGAGCGCATCGAGAAGCGCGCCTTCCGCACCGGCGCCACGCCCGGAAAGGCCAGCGACCACGACATCCTGAAGGACTACGTCGCGTACATCGCCAACAACATCCAGCTAGGCTCCCGCCGGTTCAAGGTCGTGGTCGACGGCGGCAACGGCACCGGCGGCGTCGCGGCGGTGCCGATCCTGAAGACGCTGGGCGTGGACGTCGAAGACATCTACTGCGAGCCGGACGGCCGCTTCCCCAACCATCACCCCGATCCGACTGTTCCGGCGAACGTCGCCGATCTGATCGCGAAGGTGCGCGCGACCGGCGCCGAGATCGGCATCGCGCTGGACGGCGACGCCGACCGCATCGGCGCGGTCGACGGCAAGGGACGCATCATCTGGGGCGATCAGCTGGTCATGCTGTTCGCGCGCGACATCCTGCTGCGCAAGCCGAAGGCGACGTTCGTGAGTGAAGTGAAGTGCAGCCAGGCCCTGTTCGACGACATCAGCGCACGCGGCGGCAACGCGATCATGTGGAAGGTCGGCCACTCGCTGATCAAGGCGAAGATGAAAGAAGAGAAGGCCGACCTGGCGGGCGAGATGTCGGGCCACATGTTCTTCGCCGAGCGGTGGTTCGGCTTCGACGACGCGGTTTATGCGGGCATGCGGCTGGTCGAGATGCTGACGCGGTCGCAGAAGACGCTCGCCGAGCTCTACGACACGCTGCCGGTTCTCTACAACACGCCCGAGATCCGCATGACCTGCCCCGACGACGTGAAGTTCGAGGTGGTCAAGCGCGCGCAGGGCTGGTTCCGCGAGCGCTACAAGATCGTCGACATCGACGGGGTGCGCGTTCAGTTCCAGGATGAAGGTAAGAACGTGGGGTGGGGACTGATTCGCGCGTCCAACACCGGTCCAGTGCTGGTGCTGCGCTTCGAGGCCGACAGCAACGAGCGGCTGGCGCAGATCCAGACGCTTGTCGAAGGCCGGTTGACGCAGATCATGGCCGACGTCGGGGCCCCGCCGCCGCGGGCCGCGGCGCACTGAAGGCCGCCGCTGTCGTCTATCGCGAGTCGGCGTCCGGGGCGCGCAGCGCGCGCCTGAGACCGACCGTCACCATCGCTACAGCAGCCACCAACATCGCGAACCAGAACGCGACGATCGCGCGTCCGCCGTGCGCGAGCCGCTTCGCGTACACGGGTCCCCAGAAATTCGGCATGTAGCGGTCCCACATCAACG
>DATMZL010000662.1:0-2769 GCA_035607075.1 Polyangia bacterium | reverse complement strand
CCCTCCCGCGATGGTACGCGGCGAGCAGAGCTCGCCGGCTCCCCACGCGCACTACGGCGGGACGGGGGAGTCGGGATCCCATGCGCCCAGGCGCGATTCCGCGGTCGGCCGCGCGGTCGTTTCGTTCGCGGTCCGCAGCACCGCTGGCTTCATCCGTGCCTTCGTTTTCGCGCTGGTCGTCGTCGCCGTGGTGCTCGGATTCGCGGCCCGCGCCAAATGCTTTTCCGCGGTCGGCTGGGTCGCCGGAATCCTTTCCGCGCCCGGCGCCACCGACCGCGGATCTATTTCCTTCGCCGCGGTCGCGCGGTCAGCGGCAGGCGCGGCGTCGGCAGCGCCGCGCCAGTGCTTCGTGATCAGCGCGCCCGCGCCGCCGCACAGCAAGAGAAAGCCCACCAGCGCCGCGTCGCGCACGACGCGCGCGCGCTTTTTCGCGTGCTGTGCCGTGGTCCCGAACGCATCGGTCGCGGTGCGCTCGCCAGGATCGGCGGACGCCGCGGTCGTCGGCTTGGCCGCCAGGTGATCGCCCAGCGACTTTCCCTCGCGCTGGGCAGCGCGCCAGGCCGCGAGCTCCTCGGCAAACAGCTCCTGGACGTATGACGCCAGCGCCACCGTCGACAGCGCGACATCCGACGCGCGCGCGAACGACTCGAGCGCGATCTGCAGTTCCTGCATCGTCTGGAAGCGATCGTCGGGCTCGGGCGCCAGCGCGCGCAGCACGATCTCCGACAGCGCCGGCGGGTACGTCCCCATCGCCTCCGGCCAGGCCGGCGCGGCTGCGCGTCCGGTCGCGATCTGGTTGAGGATGTCGAGCTCGCTCGCGCCCCCGAACGGCGGCGCGCCCGTCGTCAGCTCGTAGAGGATCGCCCCCAGCGCGAAGATGTCGCTGCGCCGATCGACGGGCCGCGCGCGGCACTGCTCGGGCGACATGTACGCGAACTTTCCTTTGAGCGTCCCTTCCTGCGTGCGCGTGCGCTGGAAGGCCCACTTCGCGATCCCGAAGTCCGACACCTTCACCGCGCCGTCGTAAGAGACCAGCACGTTCGACGGCGAGACGTCGCGGTGCACGATGCCCAGCGGCTCGCCGCCGGGACCGAGCCGTTCGTGCGCGTAGTTCAGGCCCGACGCCGCGGCGGCGACGATCGCGATCGCGTGCGCGAGCGGCAACGGCGCGGTCCCTTTTCCGACGCTGCCCACATTCCCGGCCGCCCGCGCCTGCGCGCGCAGCATCTCGCGCACGTTCGCGCCGTGCACGTACTCCATCGAGAAGAAGGGCGCGTCGCCGACGGCGCCCACGTCGTAGACCTCGATGACATGGGGATGCGTCAGCGTCGCCGACAGGCGCGCCTCGTCGAGGAACATGCGCAGCAGCTCGGGATCCAGCGCGTGCTGCGGCAGGATCCGCTTGAGCACGACCAGCTTCTCGAAGCCCTCGATGCCGAGGCCTGGAACGCGCGCGAGAAAGATCTCGGCCATGCCGCCGACGGCCAGGCGCCGGATCGGTTGGTAGCGGCCGACAAGTTGGCCGCTGTCGATGGCGGTCGCGACAGCCAGCACGGCCCCAGAATATCACTGCCGCGCAGAGCCTCGCTGCGGCTCGCCGGCAGGCCCCGGCGCGACGCTGGTAGCGCAACATGATACGGCGTCCGATTAACTAAATGATTTCCGTGAATTGAACGCACGGATCGCAAAATTCGGCCGTTTTTGGCGGGTTTCGGTGTTGCGCAACATGTGCCTGTTTTCGTGGGTTTTTTCGACGAAAACCCACGTCACGCATGGGGTTCGTTGTGGACACGACTGGCCCCCTTATTGCGTAATGGAGGCTACGAAGGAGAGCGTCACATGAGAGACCACGTCACCATCAAGACGCTTCGAACGGTCGCCGCGCTGCTGCCAGTCGCCCTGCTGGCGCCGCTCGCGGGCTGTTCGAACGGAGGCAACACGGAGGCCCTTCCGGGGATCAAGGCCATCACGTTCTTGCAGCGCACGCCGCGGATGGATCAAGGCAACGTGTTCGACTACACGAGCTACTCCGCCGGCGGCAAGTTGCAGATGCTCTCACCGCCCTCTGCGGATGGGACGCTGACGACGCTGTTCCCGACGGCGCAGACGTGCGTCGACCTCGGGATGGACGCCAGCTGCGTCGACAAGGTCGACATCCAGTCCTACGACATCAACTTCCACGCCGACGCGATCGTGCTCTCCGCATCGTTCGGCGATCGTTACCAGCTCTTCTCGATCAATGTCGACGACAAGGGGAGGGTGACGAACGCGAAGCAGCTGACGGAAGGTGGCAACGACTTCGTCTATCCCACCTACCTCCCGGGCGGGAAGATCATGTTCATGAGCAACCTGAACGTGGAGCAGACGCTCGATCCGAGCTCGGTCTCGAACCAGTTCAAGGACGAGTACGAGCGGGCGACCACGGCGCAGGCCGGGACGATCAACCTCGATGGCAGCCAGCTGACGATGGGCGCGCGGAACGTCTCTCACCGCGTGTCTCCGGCGCTGCTCGAGGACGGGCAGATCGTCTACACGGAATGGCGGCACATGGGCATGGTCAACGATGGCCACCTGCGCATGATGAACACCGACCTGACCGGTATGCGTGAGGCGTTCGGCGGCGAGCTCTCCAACAGCCCGAGCACCAACAGCTACCTGAAGGCGCGGCCGGTTTCGAAGACGATGATCGCGGATCCCGACGGCAGCGGGAACCAGATCGCGAACTACCAGATGGTGGCCATCGCGACCTCGCGCGACCGCACGCTGCAG
>DATMZL010000319.1:0-2761 GCA_035607075.1 Polyangia bacterium | reverse complement strand
TGGACGCGGCGGCACGACGGGCACGGGCGGCGCCGGTGGCAGCACCGCCGGTATGGCCGGAACGACGGGCGCGGGCGGACGTGGCGGCACGACCGGCGGCGGGGGCGCGGCGGGGATGGGCGTGGCGGGCAATGCCGGCGGCGGCACGACCGGTACGGCGGGCACGGGCGTCTCGACGGGAACCGGTGGCTCCGGCGTCACGACGGGGACGGCTGGCTCCGGGATCGTCACGACGGGATCGGGCGGCTCGATCGTCACGACGGGAACGGCCGGCTCAGGCGTCACGACGGGGACCGCCGGCTCCAGCGTCATCAGCGGCGTCGCGGGCGCGAACGGTGGTCAGGGTGGCGGCAAGCCCCCTGGTGAGATCTCCGGAGGCTGCAATTGCGAGGTCGGCGGTGGCGGCGGGCCATCGTCCGGATTCGTGGCTATGCTTGCGCTCGCGTGTGTCGCGATCGGGCGCACGCGATCGCGGTCAGGGCGGGCGGGTATTCGAACCCAGCAACGTCGACAGGAGGACGGAAGATGAAACGCCTCGCTCGATTCGCTGCGTTCGCCATCGCGACCATCGCCGCCGCGTCGCTGACGTCCGGCTGTGAAGACGCAACGGCAGACGGCTCCACCGCCGACGACGGATCGCGCCGCGGCGAGTTGGTCATCTACCAGGCCGACAACTTCGAGACCGGCGCCACCACGTTCACCTACGCTCTGCGTGACGCGGCCGGCGTCGAGCTGCCGCTGAAGTTCGATTCGCGGCCGGGCCTCGAAGCGGGGACGCGGATCAAAGCGTGGGGCGAGACCGAGGGCGACGCACTCCGGGTGACGTCGTTCTCGCGCGTCTCCGAGCCGACGGCGACGCTGCAGTCGGCGCTGATCGGCGCCACGCCGTTCGCGCCGCGGACGTTCGCGTTCATCCTGGTCGACATCGGCGGCGGCCTCGCGCAGGTGCGCTGGGACAACACGATGCACGACGTGACAAGCGACTTCGTGATGGGCCGCCTGATCAACGACGACGACTCGCTGCGGAACTACTACCTGGGCGACTCGTACCAGATGCAGGACATCACCGCGAAGGTGATCGGACCGCTGACATACACGCCCAACGCCTGCGACACCACGGCGATGGCGACGGCGCTGAAGTCGCAGGTCGACGCGCAAGGCGGGCCGTTCCAGCACTACCTCTGGTACTACGGGACGAAAAACAGCTCGTGCAACTGGAGCGGGCTGGCGTCGGTCGGATCGCCGGACAAGCCGCAGAAGAACACCTGGTACAACGCCTCCGTCGGCTGCGTCGTCCTGATCCAGGAGCCAGGCCACAACTTCGGCATGCAGCACTCCTCGTCGCTGGATTGCGGCACCGCCACGCTGGCGGACGATCCGAACGGCTGCACCGCCAGCGAGTACGGCGACTCGTACGATCCGATGGGCGGCGGCTGCCGCCACATGAACGCCTGGCAGAAGGCGTACCAGGGCTGGCTGAGCGGCACGAACGGCGTGAAGGTGACGAACAGCGGCACGTTCAACCTGCTGCCGATCGAGATGTCGTGCAACGGGACGCAGGTCCTGCAGATCAAGGCGCCGCATCCGCGTCCGTTCAACCGTCCGGCGGCGGGCGGTGGCACCGCCACGACCGAGAATCTCGACTACTACTATCTCGAGCTGCGCACGCCGGTCGACTTCGACGGCACGCTGGGCGGCTCGGCGCTGTCGGCGCGCGTGCTGGTCCACATGGCCGCCGATTTCGTGCCGCGGACGGGAAAGGGCCTGCACACGTTCCTCCTCGACATGAATCCGTCGACGAGCAGCTTCGACGCGCTGCCGGCGGGCCAGACGTACACCGATCCGGCGGGCGGTCTTTCGTTCACGGTTCAGTCGGTCAGCAACTCGGGCGCGACGATCGTCGTCGACTACTCGAGCGGCGGCACCGGCAGCGCGACGGCGATGGACGGCAGCGCGTTCACGGCGCCGGGGCCGGGCATCGAATCGTGCTCCGGCACGGTGACGCCCACCGGGATGGGCGGTACGATGGGTGCGGGCGGGCGCGGCGGCACGACGGGCACGGCTGGTCGCGGGGGCACCACCGGCACCGCGGGCACCACGGGTTCGGCCGGCGTCAGCGGTGGTGTGGCCGGCATGCCGGGCACCGGCAGCGCGGGCACGGGTGACGAGGGCACGGCGGGGCAGGGCGGCTCAACGACCCCGATTGGCACCGGCGGCTCGCCGGGAACGGGCGGGACGGCGCCGATGGATCGCGGCGTCACGGGCGACTGCGCCTGCGATACGGCGGGCACTGGATCGAGCAGCGGGCTGGCCGCGATGCTGGCGCTGCTCGCGTTCGCTGCCGTCACCCGTTCGCAGCCGCGCCGACGATTGGCGCGCAACTCAAGTAGGTAACGATGTCGACTCGAGTTGACGGTCCTACTCGGTCTTTTGCCGGGCGAATTTGGATTCTTCTGCTGGCCGTCGCATGTGCAGTTTCGTGGGCAACCGTTTTTTTCATGGACCGAGGCACTCCGCCTCGCGTCACTGCGCTCCGGGGTGACGAAAGCACTCCCGAACCTCCACAGCCGACGCAACTGCGCGCTCGGGCGGTGGCACGTGTTCGCCCGCCCCAGGTGGCGGATTCCGTGCCGTCGCAAGACCATTCTCCCAGGGCGGATGCCGACCGGGTGCTGGAGCCGGTCTGGAGGCTCGCGTCGTATCGAGAAAGGCAGGGGCTGGAGGCCATGGCGAATCAGGCGGACGGCTACCTGCGCGGCAT
>DATMZL010001229.1:0-2923 GCA_035607075.1 Polyangia bacterium | reverse complement strand
GTTGGGATTCGAGAGTTTAATGAGCTCCTGCGTGAGCACGATGATCCCGGCGACCTTCGCCCAGTCCAGCGTGACGCTGCCGAAGGTCAGCCCGGTGACGGGCTTGGGCTTCATCTCCCCGACCCACGAATACGTCCCGCCGCCGGTCTGCGCCGGGATTTTCGTATTGAAGGGGACTTTGTAGAGGCCGCGGATCTTGTCGATGATCGTCGCCGCGCGCATCATCTCGATGAAGTCATTCGCGATCCGCGGATTGACGAGCGGCCCGGCCCACACGGCGTCGGTCGCCGTGCCCGGCGCGACCGCGGCCTTGAGCGCGAGCGCGACTTCGGGCGTGCTGTCATTCCAGCGCGCCGCCCAGGTCGCGGGCTCGACGCCTTCGGCCTTCGCGGCGATCCGCGCGCAGTGGTAGCGAATGAACGCGGTCCCGGCCGGCAGATTGGACGTGACCGACACCTGGCGATACGGCGACGCGGTCGGGCGGCCGTACGACGGGACCGCGGTCGCGGTCGCGATCAGTTGTTTCTCGGTGTCTTTCCAGCGCGCGATCTGACTCTCGAGCCCCTGCGCCTTCTGACTCCAGGCGTCGTGTTGCGACTGCTCGGCCTCGGTGAGATCGCGGTGTTCGGCCTCCGCGGTCGTCATCGTATTGAGCATGCTCTGGGCGACGATCGCCCGCTCGGACTCGAGGCCGTGAATGCGTTCGGGGATCGTCGGATTGCTCATGGCAGACTCCTGCGCCAGGGATTTCACGAGGCGGATGCTGGCGCTGGCATTCGCGGGAATGGTGACCAGGGAGAGTTCACAGATTTCGGATTTGGTGATGCGTCGGGTGCCGTTCCGCAGGAACTCGACGCCGCCGTCGAGAATCCGGTGGCCGATCGAGACGCCGGTAATCACGCCGGCCTTGATGGAATGCCACGCTTCATCCACGCGCGTTTTCAGCGTCCCGGGTTCGTCGAGTTCCGGGATCTCGGCGTCGAACAGGATGCCGCCCGGCGTGGCGGTCAGCGTGACCGTGCCGATCGGTTGTTTGGCGTCGTGATGCCAGAGCAGGGGGAGGGGATTCCGGAAGGTGGCGCCGCCGGGGTCGACGCTGTCGCCCTGGCGATCGAGCTCGGGGGTGGACGCAATCCCGCTGAATCGGCGGCCGGCCGGCGCGACAGACTTAATCTCGAGCAGGCTATAAGCGCGGTCCACGGGACGGCCGCACTATATCGAACGATAGATTGACTTGGCTAGAACAATCTGATTAGCCGACCACCATCACGGAGTAGTCGGCCTGGACGTTGCGTTCCATGGCGTCGATCGCCTGAATCAGGGCCACGACCCCGTCAATCCGTTCTGTCGAGGCCTTCTTCGAGGGTTTCAGGTTGCCGGCCGGGTCCGTTTCGACGGACACATTCCCGATGTTCCACCGCAGGACCGGGTGGCCGGCGTGCCGCAGGGTCTGTGAGAGGACGTGTTTCTCGAGCGATTTCGTAGCGGCCGAAAGTCCGGCGAAGGTCTGCGGGACCTTCACCAGCGGGCACCCGTCCTGCTCGAGCCGATAGATCAGGCTCGTCGCATTCCACGGGTCGGTCGCGACCATTTCGACGTCAAACTCGGCGCGCCAGGCCTCGAGGTGATGGCGCACCGCCTCGTAGTCGCCAATGGTCGGCCCGGGCACGGTGGTCACGTGGCCGTCGCGCGCCCACTGGTCATAGGGGACGCGGTCGCGGCGAACCCGGTCGGCGATCCGCTCGCCGGGGACGAAGAAATGCGGGAGCACGGCGAACCCGCCCGCGCCGTCGGGGAACACGGCCACGAGCGCGGTGAGATCTTCGGTGGAGCTCAGGTCCATCCCGACGTAACAGCGCCGGCCGCGCAGCGCGGCGCGATCGATCGGGCCCTGGCAGGCGTCCCAGGCCGTCAGCGCGATCCACCGCGACGCCTGCTCGGTCCACTGATTCAGGTACAGCCGGCGAAAATTATTCTCCTGCGCCGGGATTTCTGTCGCCCGAGCCGCGGCAATTTCCATCTCCTCGAGGCTGCGAAAGTCGCCCAGCGCCGGGTTCGCCTGCTTCCAGACCTTGCGGCTCGTCCAATCGGCATCCATCGGCGCCTCATACAGCACCGGCAGAAACGTCGGATCCAACTTGGGGCGTTCGCGGACCTTCTGGGCGTGCGCGTAGAGCTCCCAGAGGATCGAGTGCTTGTCATAGCCCGCCGTCGAGATCACCAGCATCAACGGCTGCGCCCGCGCGCCCATCGAGGTCGAGAGCACGTCGTACAACTCGCGGCTCGGGGCCGCGTGGAGCTCGTCGTAGATCACCATCGACGCATTGAACCCATGTTTGCTGTACGCCTCGGCCGAAATCGCGCGGTAGACGCTCGCGCTCGGGCGGTGCAAGATTTTTTTCTGCGATTCGACGATGTCGCACTCGGCGGAGAGGCCCGGGTCGTTGCGGATCATCTGGGCGGCGACCCCAAACACCAGGCCGGCCTGGTCGCGGTCGGCCGCGGCGGAGTAGACCTCGGCCCCGGTCTCGCCGTCGGCGAGTAGGCCGTAGAGGGCGACCGCGGCGGCGAGCTCGGTCTTGCCATTCTTCCGCGGCAGCATCAGCAGGCACGTCCGGTACTGCCGGCGCCCATCGCGCCGCGTCTTGAACAGGCGCTCGAGGATGCGCCGCTGCCAGGGCCGCAGGTTGAACCGCTGGCGGGCGAACGGCCCTTTGGTATGGGTGAGGCTATTGATGAAGGCGATCGGGTCCCTGGGTGGCGCCGGCGGGCTCTGGGCCCCGTCCCGGCGGACCTGCCAGCCGCCACGCGGATCCCGTTTCGGGAGCAAGCCCAGCAGGTCAGACAGAGGTTCGGTCACGGTGCACCGTGGATCCAGCCCATGTACAAAGCGTCAATATTTTGACCAAATCCTGTGTCGGGG
>DATMZL010000538.1:0-2078 GCA_035607075.1 Polyangia bacterium | reverse complement strand
CTTGGGCAAATCGGCGGAACGGTTCGGTTCACGTTCCGATTCGAATCCCGCTGGGGTCGCAGTTCCTGAACGATCTTGCCGAAGCGCGCGAGAGAAGGCTTCGAGGGCGCGGCCGGTTCCACCGCCAGCCGTCGCGGGCTTCGCGCCGCTCTACATGGGGCCTCGACGAGCGCCCAGGATGAGTGACTCGTTTTTCTTGACCGTGTCGACGACGAAGCGCGCGACGGCACGTACACCCGGCGAGACGCGCGCTTCACGCCGATAGACGAGCGCGAGCTCGTGTGTCGTGACGACGTCGGCCGTGAGGCGCCGCATGCCGGGTTCCGCGTCTCCGACGAGACACGGGACGACAGCGATGCCGACGCCGCTCGCGGCTGCGGCGATGATGTCGGTCATCTCGCGGCTGCGCATGGGGATCGTGACGTCGGCCGCGCGCGCCGCGAGCCAGCGCGCGCCCGCAGACTTGGCGAGGGCGGGGTCGAACCCGATGACCTCATGGCCCGCGAGGGTTTCGGGATCGAACGGGCCGGGGTGGCGCGCGAGGTAGGCATCGGAGGCGTAGAGCGACCAGCCGGTCACGCAGAGCTTCCGCGTGACGAGATCGCCGCTCACGATGGCGCGCGCACGGATCGCGAGGTCGGCCTCTCCCGCGGCCAGGTCGACGGGGCTCGCGCCGCTCACGAGCTCGAGCGAGATGTCGGGATGTAATCGATGCAGGTTGGCCAGCGCTGTCGAGAAGACGCGCGCGAACCCGGAGGGCACGGCGAGCTTCACGCGCGCGCGCTCCGTCGCGACGAGCGCGCCGACCGATTGCACGGCGCGCTCGACGGCCTCGACGACTGGCAGGACCTTCTCGCCGAGCGACGTCAGGCGGAGGCCTCCCGCGCCTCGCGAGACGAGCGCGGCCCCGAGGCGCCCCTCGAGCGCCGTGATACGGCGACCGACCGTCGAGTGCTCGACGCGAAGGGCACGAGCCGCGCCGGCAAGCGACCTCGTGCGCGCGGCGCGCAAGAAGTAACGCAGATCGTCCCAATCATCGTCGCTGGCTGCGGCCACGCCGCCACTCTACAGCGGGGCGTTCGTGGGTGTGCATACATGCACAGCCCTGGGCCATTTCTCCGAATCGCACGGCGGCCGGGGCGGGCGCAGGGTGGTCCTCAAAGGAGAGACACCATGGCCGTTTTGATGATCGCCGAGATCGAGGGACAAACCCCGGAGAAGTACGACGCGATGCTCGCTCAAATGGGCGAGCCCATGCGCAAGGCGAAGGGCTTCATCAGCCATCTCGCCGGGCCGACCGAGGACGGCGGCTGGCGCGTCATCGAAGTGTGGGAGACGAAAGAGGACGCCACTCGCTGGTTCGCGGAAGCGGTCCACCCGAATCTTCCGCCCGGCGTCAAGCCGCGGCGGGTGTTCCACGAGGTGCACGCCCTCGTCGGACGCTGACGTCAACACAAGGTCACCGCGCCGCCCGCGACACCACGAAATTAACGGGCACCGCGAGTCTCAAATTGGATAGTGACCCGCTGGGGTCGCAGGATTTTTCCGAATGATTCTGCCGAGGCGCTCGCGTTTCTAGCGACGCCGCTCGGCGGGGCAGTTTGAAGCGCGCCTCGTTCGACCGAAGGGTGGGCGCTCCCCTCAGTCCCGGACCTGGATGCGGCAGTCGATCCGCAGCACGACCTGGACCGTCTCACCGTCGCGCGTGGCCACGATGGTCGACGGGCGATCGTTGTAGCAACGGACCTCCCCCGCGAGGTCCCGAAGGGAGGCGTCGCGGGCGTGCGCCTCCCGGGTGAGTGGCTCCTCGACCGATCGGAAGTCGGCCCTGTCCACCGAAGCGGTCACCAGTCGCCCCCTGCGCAGAGGCACGATGAACCGGCCACGCGCGTCGGTGACGGCGGTCTCGGCCTTCGCGCCTGGCTCGGCCCCGGTGACGCGAACGTCGAGCCCCGCCCTCCGGGAGCATCCGCGCCGGTAGCAGATCTCCACGGCGCCCGACAAGCGCGCCGTGGCGGGCGGCGCGTCCTCGGCCCCGGCGCGCAGTCGCAGCCCGGTGAGCGCCTCGCCTCGACGGG
>DATMZL010000260.1:0-4377 GCA_035607075.1 Polyangia bacterium | reverse complement strand
ACCTCCGACAGCATCATCCGCACCGAGAGCCTGCCCGCCGTGCGCGGCCAGATCCGTGACCGGAAGGGGAAGGTCCTGGCGACGGTCCGCCCGTCGTACAACGTCTACGGCACGCAGGGCGTGGTGAAGCCCGAGGTGTTCGCGCGCCTGCGGTCGCTGCTGGGCATGAACGGCGACCAGGCGATGGACGTGTGGGAGCGGTTGGTCGCGCCGCCCGCGAACCCGCGCGCGCCGACAACGATGCTGATCGCCGAGGACATCTCGCGCGAGGCGATGGCGTCGATCGAGACGGGCGTCGATCTGCCGGGCGTGAAGATCGTCTCCGTCCCGCGCCGTTCGTACCCGTTCGGCGGGATGGCCGCCCACGTGGTCGGCTTCATGAACGAGATCTCGGGGGACGAGCTGCGCGCGAAGAAGGACGAGGGCTATCGCGCCGGTGATCTGATCGGCCGCACGGGCGTCGAACGCCAGTGGGACGGGTACCTGCGCGGCCATCCCGGGTTCCACAAGGTCGTCGTCGATCGGCGCGGCCTGCCCAAGACGGACATTCGTGACGTGATCGAGGGGCCGGCGACGAAGGCGGCGATTCCCGGCAACAACGTGGTGCTGACGCTGGACGCGGAGACGCAGAAGATCGCGGAGCGCGCGCTGCGGCCGGCGGCGGCGGCGGGCGCGGTGGTCATGGACGTCGGCACCGGGCGGATCCTGGCGATGGTGTCGAAGCCGGCGTTCGATCCCAACGAGATGTCGGGGCACCTGACGCCGGACGCGGAGCAGCGGCTGCTCTCCGATCGCTACAAACCGCTGCACGACAAGACCGTCGGCGAGACGTACTACCCGGGGTCGACGTTCAAGGCGGTGTCGTCGATAGCGGCCCTTGAAGATCGGCTGGTGACGCCGGAAGAGAAGGCGAAGTGCCACGGATCGTTCGAGCTGGCGCGCCACATTTTCAGGTGCACGAAGACGCACGGGTTGGTGAACCTGCACGACGCCATCGTCCAGAGCTGCAACGTCTACTTCTACGAGCTGGGCGCGCGTCCGGGGATGATGGACCGGCTGGCCAAGTTCGGGGCTGATCTCGGACTGGGCGCGCCCACCGGACTCGGGCTGAACGGCGAGGAGGGCGGCTTCCTGCCGACCGAGGAGTGGTACCGCGATCAGAAGCGCAAGAACCCGAAGGCGGAGGGCTTCCAGATCGGTCAGTCCGTCAACGCGGTCATCGGGCAGGGATCGACGCGCGTGACGTTGTTGCAGATGGCGACGATGTACGCGGCGATCGCGAACGGCGGCAAGCTGTGGCTGCCGCAGATCGTCGAGCGGGTCGAGTCGCCCGAAGGAAAGATCCTGGAGGAGTTCGCGCCGCGCGCGCGCCGCGAGCTGGCGGTCTCGCCCGAGACGCTGGCGATCGTCCGGCAGGGGCTGGTCGGCGTCGTGAACGAATCGAAGGGCACGGCGTACCGCGCGCGGCTGAACGACATCGAGGTCGCGGGCAAGACCGGCACCGCGCAGGTCCAGAGCGGCCGGGCCGAGGGTGGCTACGAGTCCGCGACGCACGCCTGGTTCGTCGGCTTCGCGCCGGCGGGGCGGCCGAAGATCGCGATCGCGGTCCTTGTCGAGCACGGTGGCCACGGCGGCGACGTCGCGGCGCCGCCGGCGATGGAGATCATCGACAAGTACTTCGAGACCGTCGCGCCCGCCGACCGCGATGCGCCGCGGCTGGGGCTTCCGCAGCGGCGGCCGCGGCGTCCGGCCGAGGCGGCGCCCGGCGCCGGCACTGCGTCTGCGCCTGCGGCGCCACCGGCGCCCGCGGCGGAACCCGCGCCCGCGCCCGCACCGGAGGCGGCGCCGTGAACGTCGGCAAGGCGGTGGGCTGGCGCAAGCTGCGCTTCCGTTTCGATTGGACGCTGACGCTGTCGGCGCTGACCGTCGCGGGCCTGGGCCTGGTCAACCTGTGGAGCGCCGTTCACGAACGGTCGTCGAACCTGTTCTCGCAGCAGATCTCGTGGTTGGCGCTGGGCGCGGCGGTGTTCCTGGCCGTCGCGGCCTTCGACTACCGCAACATCGCGCGGCTCGGGTACGTCATGCACGGGGTGGGCGTGGCGCTGCTGCTTGGCGTGCTCTTGTTCGGCAAGGTGGTCGGCGGCGGGCGGCGCTGGTTCGAGCTCGGCCCCTTCCACCTTCAGCCGTCCGAGCTGGTGCAGCTTCTCACCGTCATCGCCCTCGGCAAGTACCTGAACGATTCGCCCGCCTTCGAGGAGCGATCGTGGCGGCACCTCGCCTTCCCGGTGCTGATCGTCAGTCTCCCTTTCTTGTTGATCGCGAAGCAGCCCGACTTCGGCACCGCCTTCCTGCTGCTGCTGATCTTCTTCACCATCATGATGACCGCGCGCCTCAAGCTGAAGACGCTGGCGGCGATCATGGGGCTGGCGATCATCGCCGCGTCCCCGATCTACACGAACCTCCTGCACGAGTACCAGCGCAAGCGCGTCGAAGCGTTCTTCAACCCCAACTCCGAGGGCGCGTATCAGGCACGGCAGGCGTTGAACGCCATCGGCTCGGGGCGATTCCTCGGCAAGGGGTTTCTGCACGGCACGCAGATCCGGCTGCGGCACTTCCCGGCGCTGTGGACCGACTTCCCGTTCGCGGTGTGGGCGGAGGAGTGGGGGTGGATCGGCTGCGTCGTGCTGCTGGTGGCGTACCTGGTCGTGATCCTGTGGATCCTGAAGATCGCGGGCGAGGCGCGCGATCGCTTCGGCGCGACCGTCTGTGTCGGCGTCGCGGCGATGATCTTCTGGCACGTGATCATCAACGTCGGCATGGTCAGCGGCACGCTGCCCGTCGTCGGCGTGACGCTGCCGCTGATCAGCTACGGCGGCTCGAGCATCCTGACGACGGCCGCCGCGCTGGGGCTGGTGATGAACGTCAGCGTGCGACGCTTCTCGTACTAGCGCCAGCGCGCGTCGGCGCGGAAGTGGCGTGAACGCCGCTCAAGGGCTGCATTGCTTTGCAGGCTCGGGAAAACCCACGCGAGAGGAGAAGTCCGAGCACCGCAACTCCTCCGTCGCTGAGAGCTGTGCATCTCCGAATCCATCGGAGGAGCGCCAGCCCGTTCCCGACACCTGTGCCGAATCGCCGACCGTTGCCACATAGAGCTGCCCGCCGCTGTCCACCAAGCAGATGATGCGCACGCCGCGCGTGGGCTGACCGCTACAGGCCCGCAGCTCCGTAATCGTCTTCGGGGGCCCGAGACAGGCTCGAGCCTCGTCTGCGGCATACACCGTCACCAGCGTGCATTGGCTCGCTCCATCGCACGCGGCGAGAAGCAAAACTCCCGCGGCGATCAACCAAAGGGTTGGAGGTCTTCGCATCTCATTCACATGCCGGTACGGCCATCGTCGTCAACCACCTCGCACACGTGACTACGAAAACTCGACAAGACGCCGGAGACGATCACGGGCCTCGGTCCGCTCTCTCCGGCGACCAGCGCCAAAACTATGCCGATCCAGGCGTTTCGAATTTCGATGGGCGCCTCGCCTGGCGGCGTATCGATGATTCTGATCTGCACGTGTCTGCGCAACGATACTGCCGTTCAGCTGCGAACGGGAGAGGGAGCGAAGGGACGGACGTGTCCGTGCGGCTGCAAGGACAGCCCCGGCGCACGCGCGTCACAACGTCTTGCGCATTGGAACAGAGTCGATGCTGACGCTTCCGGGCAGAGTGTCGCTGCGTCGCCCAGTCGCAACATACCCGTGCCGGGCATAGAGCCGCTCTCCTGGCAATGTCGCGACAAGCTCGGCGACAACAAATCCCGCGGCTCTCGCCGCACGTTCGCACAACGCGAGGAGGCGACTGCCCAAGCCTCGCCGTGCCCAATTCGGATGAACGAAGAACGCGCGGATCCGTGCCGCCTCCGTTCGCGCGTCGAGCAGTCGTGACTCACGCTGGTCGTACGCATCGCCTCCGAACAACGTGGCGCGACGACTCCAGCCTCCGCAAAGGACCAGTTCGTTGTCCACCTCTCCTGCGAAGTAGGTCCCGTCTCCAATGATCTCGGTATCCACACCCCATACACCGAGGAGAGCCGCCTCGATCTGCTCGCTCGTGTAGTCGCCCGCGCCGAGCACTCGAGCGGATGTCGCAATGAGCGGCCCGATGGCGGGAACGTCGGCAAGCGTCGCCTTCCGGATCCGCACCGGATCATCAGACGCATCCAACTGGCGTTCAGCGGGCGTAGCTGCTGACCTCCAGGAGATTTCCATCAGGATCGCGGAAGTACACGGATACGATCGGACCGCGAGCGCCTGTCCGCGTCACCGGACCATCGACCACTTGAACACCGCAGGTGCGGAGGTGCTCGAGAACCGCGGCGGGCGCTGC
>DATMZL010000849.1:0-3898 GCA_035607075.1 Polyangia bacterium | reverse complement strand
AGCTTCCGGTCGTCGCAGTACTTGAACACCAGCGCGAGGATGCTCGCCTGCGTGTCGTTGAGGCCCATCACCTTGCCGAGCGCGAGCGGCCCGAACGCCGACACGGTCGCGCGCAGCTGCGCGCCCAGCTTGCCGCTCAGGCTGAGGAGCTCGATCGGGAAACCCGCCGGCCGCCAGCTGACGCCGGTCTCCTTAGCGCGCGCCTCGATCTTCGGTCCGGGCTGGCCCGGAGCCGCCAGGCCCGCGACGTCGCCCTTGATGTCCGCCACGAACACCGGCACGCCCGCCGCCGACAACCCCTCGGCCATCAGCTGAAGCGTCTTGGTCTTCCCGGTTCCTGTCGCGCCCGCGACAAGGCCGTGTCGGTTCATCATCGCCAGCGGGATCGCGATCAGCGGCTCGGGTTGGCAGTGCCCGTCGTGGACGGGCGCGCCGATCGGAACCACGGCCGCGGATCCCGCCTTCGGAAACGCCGCGCGTACGGCGGCCAGCACCTTGCCATCGAAAGCCATGCTCGAACGCTGGTGACGGACGGCGACGAAGCAACCTCGGCCGCCCGATGCCGGCGATGGCTGAAGGCCGCGAACGGGGGTACCTTAACCGCGCGATCGGGAATGGACGCGCACGACAAAAACGCCACGCGCCGCTTGATGTACATCGAGCAGAAGGACGGCGACATCGACGGCGCTGCCGGGCGCATCGGCTGGGTCACGCTCGCGAACGGCGGCCTCAGCGTCTTCTACCGTGGCCGGACGCTGACACGCGCGTCCGAGGGCGTCCGGGGGACCTATCAGGACGAAGGCTCCGGCCAGGTGTACTGGGTCGCCCCCGTGAAGAAGACCGGCAGCCACGCGCATTTTTCGGCGCGCGTTCGCGTCCGTATCGATCCCGACGCGCGTCGAGTACCGACGGGTCCGCTCCGCGTCGGAGTGATCCGTGGCGCTGGGCGGGCGGAAGGCGGCGCGGGGTCGGCGCGACATCCACGTCGACGGCATCGATTACTACTGGCGGGTCGAGAACGACGACCGGCGGAGCATGCGCGAGGACAAGGTCGGGATCATCATCGGCCGCGCCGACCAGCCGCACTGCCGCGTCGTCGTGACCGGCCCTGGATTGGCGAACACGTTGTTCGTCCTCGGCGTGCCGCACAGCCACGCGAAGGTCAGACCGGCGCTCGTGCGCGAGGTGATCCTGTTTGCGCGTGGGCACGGCTGGCCCGAGATAGCGCCCGTCCTGGCCGTCGCGTGCGACCGGCAGGGCCTCCTCTCCGTCGGCGCTGGGCGCCCGAGCTAGCCCCGCGACTAAGGGCCGAGATCCGGCGCGGATCCGGGCCCTTGACGTCCTGGAAATGCGAGGCCGACGACCCTTTCGGGACGTGAATCATCGGGGGCCACCCAGCAACAGCGTTTCCCGAGGAAATAACCTTCCTTGGCGAGCCTGGACAGGGTAAATAGGCGCCCATGCCAAGCCTCGCCAAGAACAAGTCCAAGTCACTGAAACCTAAGAAGGTCGCGCTCAAGAATGGCCACAAGAACGGTCACAAGAACGGGATCAAAGTCAGCGCGAATGTCGGAAAGACGACGACGGTCTTGAAGAAGGCGGGCAAGCGCACGTACTTCTTCGGCGGCGGTAAAGCCGAAGGCACCAAGGAGATGAAGAACCTGCTCGGCGGCAAGGGCGCCAACCTCGCCGAGATGGCCAACATCGGCCTGCCGGTTCCTCCCGGCTTCACGATCACGACCGACGTCTGCACCGAGTTCTACGCGGGCGGCAAGAAGCTGCCGAAGGCGCTGGACGGCGACGTTCGCGCGCAGATCGCGCGCATGGAGAAGGTCGTCGGCGCGAAGTTCGGCGACGCGAAGAACCCGCTGCTGGTGTCGGTGCGCTCGGGCGCGCGCGCGTCGATGCCCGGCATGATGGACACGATCCTGAACCTCGGGCTCAACGACAAGACGGCCGAAGGGCTGGCGGCGAAGTCGGGCAACGAGCGCTTCGCGTACGACAGCTACCGCCGCTTCATCGCGATGTACGGCGACGTCGTGCTCGGTCTGAAGCCGGAGAAGAAGGAAGACCACGATCCGTTCGACGAGATCCTGGCCGCGAAGAAGAAGGCGCGCGGCGTGAAGCTGGATTCCGATCTGCCGGCCGACGCGCTGAAGGAGCTGGTCGCCGAGTTCAAGGCGGAGATCAAGAAGCGCGTCGGCGTGAACTTCCCCGACGATCCGTACGCGCAGCTGGAAGGCGCCATCAAGGCGGTGTTCCAGTCGTGGCAGAACGACCGCGCGAACCTGTACCGCCGCCTGAACAACATCCCGGCGGAGTGGGGTACGGCCGTCAACGTGCAGGCGATGGTGTTCGGCAACAAGGGCGGCGACTCGGCGACGGGCGTCTGCTTCACGCGCGACCCGGCGAGCGGCGAGAACGTGTTCTACGGCGAGTTCCTGGTGAACGCGCAGGGCGAGGACGTCGTCGCCGGCATCCGCACGCCCGAGAAGATCGAGGCGCTCGGCAACGTGCTGCCGAAGGCGTACAAGCAGCTGCTCGACATCCGCAAGAAGCTCGAGAAGCACTACAAGGAGATGCAGGACATCGAGTTCACGATCGAGAACGGCACCCTGTACATGCTCCAGTGCCGCAACGGGAAGCGCACCGGGTTCGCGGGCGTGCGCATCGCCGTCGAGATGGTGGACGAGAAGCTGATCTCGAAGGAAGAGGCGCTGCGCCGGGTCGAGCCGGAGGCGCTGAACCAGCTGCTCCGGCCGGTGTTCCTGCCGGCGGCGAAGAAGCAGGCGATCGAGGAAGGCCGCCTGCTGGCGAAGGGTCTGCCGGCCGGTCCGGGCGCGGCGACGGGCAAGGTCGTGTTCTTCGCCGACGAGGCGGAGGCGCTGGCGGCGAAGGGTGAGACGAACCTGATCCTGTGCCGTCACGAGACCAGCCCCGAGGACATCCGGGGCATGAACGCGTCGCTCGGCTTCATGACCGCGTTCGGCGGCATGACAAGTCACGCGGCGCTGGTCGCGCGGCAGATGGGCAAGGTCTGCATCGTCGGCTGCGACGCGCTGTCGTTCGACTACCACGCGCGCACGATGACGGTGACCACCGCGAAGGGCGAGGTCGTCGTCAAGGAAGGCGACTGGATCTCGATCGACGGGTTCGCGGGCGAGGTCATCAACGGCCGGGTCGACACGACGCCGTCGGAGGTCATCCGCGTCCTCATCGAGAAGAACCTGGACGCGAAGGAAGCGCCGGTCTACCAGCGCTACGCCAAGCTGATGAGCTGGGCGGACGCGGCGCGCCGGCTGCGCGTGCGCGCCAACGCCGACCAGCCCGATCAGTCCGAGGCGGCGGTCGCGTTCGGCGCCGAGGGCATCGGCCTCTGCCGCACGGAGCACATGTTCTTCGGCGAGGGGAAGATCGGCCCGATGCGCGAGATGATCGTCGCCGAGAACGAGGCGGATCGCCGCGCGGCGCTGGAGAAGCTGCTGCCGCTGCAGCGTGAAGACTTCGCCGGAATCTTCCGGGCGATGAAGGGCCGGCCGGTCACGATCCGGACGCTGGATCCCCCGCTGCACGAGTTCCTGCCCCACGACGACGCGGGCGTCGCCGAGCTGGCGCGCGACACGGGCAAGAGCGTCGAGGCGGTCAAGGAGCGCATCCACGACCTCAAGGAGTCGAACCCGATGCTCGGCCACCGCGGCTGCCGCCTCGGGATCACCTACCCGGAGATCACCGAGATGCAGGCGCGCGCCGTGTTCGAGGCGGCCGTCGACGTGGCGAAGGAGGGGATCGAGGTCTTCCCGGAGATCATGATCCCGCTCGTCGGGACGAAGAAGGAGCTCGATCTCCAGGCGGCGGTCGTGCGCAAGGCGGCCGCGGACGTGTTCGCGGCGCGCGGCAA
>DATMZL010000455.1:0-3863 GCA_035607075.1 Polyangia bacterium | reverse complement strand
CGCAGGTCGTGTCGCTCGAGCCGCCGCACGCCGCCGCCTGGTACTTTCCGGCGCCGCACGTCGCGCAGGTGGCGCACATCGTGTCCTGCGTCGGCGTGCAAGCGGCGGTCTGGAACTTTCCGGCGCCGCACGTCGTGCACGCGACGCACGCGCTGCCCACGAGATGAAACCCTTGCCCGCAGGCCGTGCAGGTCGTGGCGCTGGTGCACGCGGCGCACCCGGCCGGGCAGGTCGCGCAGGTGGTGTTCGCGGTCGCGGTGCAGGCCGCGGTCTGATACTGGCCGGTCGCGCACACGGCGCACGCGCTGCACACGACGCCGCTGCCGGTGAATCCGGGCTTGCACGCGCAGGTGAAGGCGCCCGCGGTGTTCGTGCAGGTCGCGTTCGTCGCACAGTTGGCGGCGCCGGTGGCGCACTCGTCGATGTCGGTGCAGCCCGACGCGCCGCCGCCGGTGTAGCCGGCCGGGCAGTTGCCGCACGTGTGCGATCCGGGCGTGTTGGTGCACATCACCAGCGTGTCGCAACCGCCGTGGTTGGTGGCGCATTCGTCGACATCGGTGCAGGTCACGCCGTCGCCCGTGTAGCCGGACTTGCACACGCACGAAGCGCCGGTCGACGTGTTCGTGCAGGTGGCGTTCACGCTGCACGGGCTCGGCGTCGCCGCGCACGCGTCGACGCTGCCGCCCGTTCCGCCGCCACCGGAGGTACCGGCGCCGCCACCTGCGGAGCCGCCGGTGCCCGAGCCGCCGGTGCCGCCCGTGGCGCTGCCACCCGTGCCGCCGGTGCCGCCGCCAGCCGAGCCGCCGGTGGCGCTACCGCCTGAGCCGCCGACGACGCTACCACCGGCGCCAGCGATGCTGCCGCCGCCCGATCCGCCCGATCCGCCGCCACCCGATCCGCCGTGCGCGCTGCCCGCGGCGCCTCCTCCTCCACCTCCACCCTTCGCGCCGCCGCCTCCGCCGCCACCGCCACAGCCCGCAACGATCAAGACAGCCGCGAAAAGAAGTGAGGTTGATTGGCTACGCATCAAGCTCCCCCGAGCCGGGCTAGCCGGCCCGCAGAGCGTACAGAGTCTTGCATCAGCTTTCCATGTTCTTGGATCCAGCAGGACGCCGTTCGAGCGATTCGAGCTGGGTCAATTCCTCCGCGACGTGTGGCTGCGGCGCGCCGCCGCATTCCTCCCAGGCGCAACGCAGTGCGAGCGCGATCAGATCGGCGTCCGACGGGGCGGACCACCGGCCCGACATTTCCATCGCGCGCGGTCCGTACGGGTCGACGCCGCCCCACGCCACACCGACCTGGCCCATCGAGATGGACACCTCCTGGTACATGTCATCGAGCGCGACGGAGATGCGAGCGCCCAGCACGGTGTCTGCCTTCGCCACCCACGAGAGCACGCACACCCAGCGGAGATATCGCTGTGCCGTCGCCCCGTCGGTCAGGTCGGGGAGCCCGTCGCGAAGCGAGACGCCGCCGAGGACGGGAAGGCCCTTCTCGATCGCGAGCCGAAGATCTTCGCGCCAGGTGCGCGTCTCGGCGTCGGAGGCCTTCGGGACGCGCGGCAGCGCGGGGAACATCAGCCGCGTCTTCGCTTCCGCATCCGGCGTCCAGAGCTCACCCGCGCAATCGGGGCACGCGCCGGAACCGGCATCCGGAGCGGCGCATTCATCGCACCAGAGGCGCTCGCAGGCACGGCACTGCCGCCAGGTTCGGGCGAACATCGCTCCGGTCTTCGTTCCCGGCTTCGTGGCCGGGTTGCCGCCGGGGATGAACGAGAGCGAGATCAGCCGCCCGCAACCCCCGCAGCTGTAAACCGCCATCCGCCGCCAGGATACTACCGGGCCTGCGGCGCTTCGTAGTGAACCTTCGCCCAGACGTAAGAAGAATTCTCCCAGCGAGAGACGGCGTCGACGCTGACGCTGGTCCCTTCACGGACGACGTCGATGACGTCGTAGAAGAGCCCGAGCTGGTTGGGCATCCCGCCGCGCACGTTCGAGCGGCCTGACGCCAGCAGTACGGTCTGGCCGGGCTTGATGTCTTCCGGCCGCCGCTGCCCGACGTCGAAGTAGCTTTTGGTCCAGGAACCCGTCGTCGCGTCGTGCGTACCCAGAAACACCCAGCCGCGGCGGCGCGCCTTCGGCGCCCGACGCGCAGCGGGCGACGGCGGTTCGCGCTCCGCGGCGCCGCTCGTCACGCCGACCTTCACACGCTCGGGCTGCTGGTACTCGTCGATTCCCTGCGCGCGCGCGGGTGGCGGCGGTTCGGAAGGGCGGGGCGCCGCGGGCATCGGGTTCGCTGTCGGCGGCGTCGGTTTGATCGCTTTGGGTCCACCCGCCGTCAACGCCGCGATCGTGAGCCCGCCCGCCAGCACGACGCCGCCACCCACGCTCGCGATCAAGCGGCGCCGCGGGCGCAGGGCGGCGACCAGCGCCCGCTTCGCGTCCTCGGCCGAAGCGAAGCGCGCGTCCGGATCGGGCGCGAGCAAGCGTTCGATCACGCGATCGAACGCGCGCGAGAATCCGCGCGCGGCCTTCGAGGTCGGCGGGAACGCGCCCAGGGGAACACGCCCCGTCGCCGCCTCGTACAGCATCACGCCGACCGAGAACAGATCGGCGCGCGCGTCCACGTCGCCGCCGGCGCGCTGCTCGGGCGCCATGTAAGCGACGGTGCCCAGCACGGCGGCGGTCTCCGTGAGGCGCGTGAGCGCGGCTTCTCCGACCGGGCGCGCGATCCCGAAGTCTGCGAGGTGCGGCGCACCGCGCGTATCGAGCAGCACGTTCGCCGGCTTGAGATCGCGGTGCACCAGGTTCGACCGATGCGCGTGCGCGAGCGCATCCAGCAGCGGGGGAAACAGCGCGGCGATCTCCGTCGGCGCGAGCGGCCCGCGCTTGATGCGCGCGCCCAGATCGCTGCCCGACAGCAGCTCCATCGCGAACCACGGCATCCCGTCGGCCTGCCCGTCCGCGAGCACGCGCACGATCCCGGGATGCGCGAGGCCGCGCATGACCTTCACCTCGCGCGCGAACCGCTCGCGCTGGTCGGGGTCGGCGCCCAGCGGGTTCGAGAGGAACTTCATCGCCACCGGTCGTCCGCCCGCCTCGGGCACCGCGCGGTAGACCGCGCCCATGCCGCCGGCGCCCAGACGCGCCTCGACGCGGAAACCGGCCACGCTCTGGCCGGTGCGATCGATCTCCGGTACGAAGCGGGGCGGCCCCGCCACCGTGCCGATCGCTGTCACGTCCACTTGCAGCGCGCACCGCGGGCACGCGACGATGGCCGACATCGCGCCAGGTGCGGGCAGCGACGCCTGGCAAGCCGGACAGAGGAGATGCACGCCCGACCATCTTACCCGGGCGCCCGAGGCGTGAGATTCTGCAAATCGATCATCCCGCCACGCACACCCTGATCACGCCGCGACTACATTGCCGCGTATCGCTTGGCCGCCGCCAGATCCCGGCGCAGCTCCTCGGCGTTTCGCCGCGGGCCGTAGCCGGGCGTGTCACGCTGGATCCTCCAGCCTTCCTTCAACGGTCCGGCGTCGACGGCGTCGAAGCCGAAAAGGTCCATGAGCCGCGCCACGGTCGCCTTCGCGTCGGCGTCGTCTCCTGCGATCACCAGCGCGCGGCGATTTTTCGTTCCGGACGGTTGCCCCTCCGTCGTCAGCGACGCCGCGTAGAGATGATTGAACGCCTTGACCACCTTCGCCTGCGGCAGGTGCGCTTGCAGCAGCTCCGCTGTCGTCGTCGTCTCGTTGTCGAGCTCCGGGATGTGGCCGTCCCGCTGCGGATAGTAATTGTTCGTGTCGATGACGATCTTTCCGGCGAGCGGTTCGACGGGAACCTGCCGGTAGTTCTTGAGCGGAA
>DATMZL010000355.1:0-3739 GCA_035607075.1 Polyangia bacterium | reverse complement strand
GCGCGGCGCAGCGCCTCGCGCGAGACGAGGGCGGCCAGGTCGTCGGGCCGCGTGTTCTTGAAGACGCCGCGTGGCGCGCGCCCGATGGCCGTCCGCACCGCCGAAAGGATGGCAACTTCGCGCATGGTCGTGGCCTCAGTTCCGAAGAGGTTTGCTCTTCTGCAACATGTGTTGGATGCGGTCGCGTGTCTTCGGTTCCCCACACAGCGAGAGGAACCCCTCGCGCTCGAGGTCGAGGATGTGCTGCTCGCTGACTGTCGCCCCGGCGGGTACGCTGCCGCCCGAGAGCGCGCGGGCGAGGTGGCCCGAGACGACGGCGTCGTGCGCGGTGATCTGGTGCGCGCCGAGAAGGTTGATCAGCGCCTGCTTGAGCGTCGCCTGGCCGCCTTCGCCCATGACGCGGATGCGGCGGGGCGGGGGCGGGCGGTAACCGGCGCGGGCCATGCCCAGCGCGGTCGCCTTCGCGTCGGCGATCAGCGTCTCGCGCGCCATCGACACGCTGTCGCCCTGGCGCAGGTAGGCGATGTCGCGCGCGTCCTCGGCGCTTGTCGAGACGCGCGCGGTCGCGAGGGCGAGGAACGGGCCGCGGATGAGCGACAGGATGTCGAACTGGGGATCGTCGCTCGCGCGCGCCGACGCGCGGGCCGCCATCTCCATGCAGCCGCCGCCCGCCGGGATGAGGCCGACGCCTACCTCGACGCAGCCGACGTACAGCTCGGCCGCCGCGCGGACGACCTGACAGCCGAGGACGATCTCGGCGCCGCCGCCCAGCGCCAGGCCGAAGGGCGCGCCCACGACCGGGACGCGCGCGTAGCGCGTGCGCTGACAGGCGCTCTGGAAGTCGACCACCATCTGGTCGATCACCTTCGTGTTGCCCTGGCCGAGCGCGACCATCAGGCCGAACAGGTTCGCGCCCGCGCAGAACGCATCGGGCGCGTCGTTGCCGATCACCAGCCCGACGCCGTCGCGCTCTGCGCGGTCGACGGCCTTCATCGTCATCGCGACGATGTCCTGATCGATCGCGTTCATCTTGGCGTGGAATTCGAGGCAGAAGATGCCGTCGCCCAGGTCGAGGATCGACGCGCTGCCGTTGCGTTCCACCTCGCCGCCGCCGGCGCGGATCGCGTCCAGCGACAGCGCGCGCGGGTCGGTCGGGATGGGCGTGAAACCGCCGCGCTTGCCGAGCTGGCCCCGCTTGCCGCCTTCTATTCGGTAGAAGCGCATGCCCTCGCCCTGCGCCCCGATCTGTTCCTTGACCCAGCCGGGGACGGTGTAGCCAGCGGCCTCCATCTTCGCCGCCGTCTCCTTAACGCCCAGCGCGTCCCAGGTCTCGAACGGCCCGCGCTCCCAGCCGAAGCCCCAGCGCAGCGCGTGGTCGATGTCGGCCACGCTGTCGGAGATCTCGCCCAGCCGGTTCGCCGAATAGATCAGCGTTTCGTAGATGACCGTGCGCGCGAGCTCGGCGGCGCGGTCACCCGGTTGCCCGTTGACCATGCGCCGTGTTTTCTCGTCGACGTCGTCGACGCCCCGGGTCGCGCCGACCGAATCGAAGCGCGGCTTCTTCTGCGGCCCGTACTCCAGCGTCTTGAGGTCGATCTGCAGGATGTCGTCGCCGACCTTCCTGTAGAAGCCCTGCCGGGTCTTGGCGCCTAGCCATTTTTTCGCGATCAGCTGCTGCAGGACGGGGGAGGGGGAGAACACGTCGCGCCGCTCGTCGTTCGGAAGCGCGTCGTAGCAGTTGTTGGTCACGTGCAGCAGCGTGTCCAGGCCGACGACGTCGGCGGTCCGGAACACGGCGCTCTTGGGGCGGCCGGTCGCGGGGCCGAACACCATGTCGACCTCCTCGACGGTGTAGCCCTTGGCGACCGCCTCGTTCAGCGTCCGCATCATCGCGAACGTGCCGATGCGGTTGGCGATGAAGTTCGGCGTGTCCTTCGCGCGGACCAGGCCCTTGCCCAGGATGCCGCCGCACAGCGCCTCGGCGCGCGCGATCGTCTCGGGCTTCGTGTCGGCGCCGGCGACGATCTCGACAAGCTTCAGGTAGCGGGGCGGGTTGAAGAAGTGCGTGATGCAGAAGCGCCCGCGGAAATCGGCGCTGCGTCCCTGCATCAGATCAGCGATGCGCAGGCCGGACGTGTTGGACGTGATGATCGCGCGCCCGCCCATCTCGTCGATGCGGGCGTAGAGGGCCTGCTTGATCGCGAGGTTTTCGATGATCGCCTCGATAACCAAGTCGCTGGCGGCGACGGCGGCGGCGAGGTCGTCCTCCAAGTTGCCGACGCTGACCAGCGTGTCGAAGCGGGGCGAGAAGAATGCGGCGGGCTTCGCCTTGCGCGCGCCTTCGAGGCCGGCGGCGGCGATCTTGTTGCGGGCGGCCTTGTCACCGGCGGGCGCGTCCTTGGCGGGAATATCGAGCAGGCGCACGCGCAGCCCGGCATTGGCGAGGTGCGCCGCGATGGCCGCCCCCATCACACCTGCTCCCAGTACGGTCACTTCGCGGATCGGCTCGGAGGGCATGAGAACACGATAACTGCTTGCCGCGCCGCGGTCGAGGGCGCGGCGTAATGTCGGGGTGAGCCCTAGTCGCTAGCCGGCGCTAGCCGCCGCAGCGAACCAGCGCGTGTCTCGCCGTGAGCCTGGGATAGCCCTGTTCGTCGCGCGCGATCAGCTGCCTCAGGGCGGCGAGCATCGGCTCGCGATCCGCGTCGGCGAGCGGCGGTTGCAGGCGACAGGTGGGCGGCAGCAGCGGCGCGGCTTCGAGGGGCGCGTGCGAAGCTTGCGGGGGCGCGACCAGCGGCGCGCGCTGGAGGGGATCATGCGGCGCCAGCAGGTGCGGCACGACATGTCCGATGACGATGCACGCGGCGATGACAGTAACCAACGGGACGCGATGCATGAATACAAGCATAGCGCCTTCAAAGGCGTCCGTCGGAGGTGATACGATAGCGATGTGAAGTCGGAGGCGATCGCGGACGATGCGCGGCGCCGTCAGAACGACGACGCGGTCCGGAGGCTGCGCGAGGAAAGCCGGCTGCGGCAGCTGCTGCGCAGGCCGGGCATGTCCGCCTGCATCCTGGGTACGATGGTGTCGTTGTTGCTGTTCCTCGCGCTTGAGGTGCGGCGCCAGTGCCTTGTCGCGAAGGCGATCAACGCGCAGGTCGACGCCGAATGGGCGTGCGCGAACTTCGACCGCCGGCAGCAGGAGATCGACGCCGTCCGGCGCGAACAGCTCGCCGGCGCCTTCGACACCGCGGAGGTCCAGCGCATCGAGGCGCGGGCGGGCGCGGCGCTGGAGACGGCGCGGCGGATCGCGCGGGAGCAGGGATGCGACTCGCCGGCGTCGCCGGAACCGCCTCGGGTGGTCAATCCGAAGGAGAAGGGCCGTAGCCGACCCACCTGCAAGGGCATTCACCCCAAGCCCTCCAGGCGGCATAGCGAGCTCGACGAGCTCCAATGATGGGCCCCGACGAGACCGTCCGGGGGTTGCGCGAGGAGAGCCACCAACGCATCGAACGGGAGGCGCGCGGGCGTAGCTTCTTCGCCTGGTGCGCGGTGGCGACGCTGGCGAGCGGGTTCGCGCTGGCGGCGCTGGGCGCACGGGACGCGCGGGAGGCGAAACGGCAGGCCGCCCAGGAAGCCGAAGACAGAGAGCGGGTTGCGCGTGCCCAAGCCGATGCGTGCGCGGCACTGAAAAACAAGCTCGCGGCGATCGAGAAGGAGATGGGCGAGCAGCTCGCTT
>DATMZL010001625.1:0-12344 GCA_035607075.1 Polyangia bacterium | reverse complement strand
TGGCCGTCTTCCCGCTGGTTTCCTCGTTCTTCTTGAAGATGATGATCTTCGCGTTCTGGCCGCCCAGCTCGCACACTGAGCCGACGTCGGGGTGAAGCGTCTCGACCGCCAGGGTTACCGCGTTCACTTCCTGCACGAACTTCGAACCGATGTGCGGGCCGATCGGGGATCCGCCCGAGCCGGTGATGAAGGTGCGGATCCGCTCGTTGGTCAGGTTCGGGAACGCCGCCTCGATCCGTTCCAGGAACGAGAGCACGAACTCCGCCTGCTTGGTCTGGTGGCGGAGGTAGTCGCTCCAGAGGATCTCTTTCGTCACCGGATCCACCACGACCGCCTTCACGGTCGTCGACCCGACATCGATCCCGATGGCGACTGCGTCGGTCCGCGGATTCGGCGAATTCATTTTGGAAGCCTCGGCCGTCACTCGCGCTCCATCGAAAGGGGAAAGGGAAAGTAGACTGACAGTTCAGTCTTGAAGTCGGGGAGACTGTAAGGACAGTGCCGCAAATGCGCAAGTGTTTCGCGCCACCGCGAAAAAATTGCGTGTAAAACCGACGGGTTAAACCACGGTCGCAGTGGGCGCGATCCGGAGGATCGTGCCGAAGACGTCGCCGGTCTCAGGGTCCAGCTTCGGATCCACGAAGATCCGCGTGACGTCGAGGTCGCGCATCGCGGCGATTCCCTCGGCGGAGACCAGCTCCTTCGACGCGATCGCGATCGGCGCCAGGTCGAGCTCGGTGCCGATCGCGACAGCAAACGCGACGGCCGCCTCGCTGGACGTGAAGAAGAACCCGTGCGGCGGCCGGCACCACATGTCGCGCCCGCTCCGCGTCAGGTACCAGATCTTTTCCGTCAGGATCGAGACGAAGTCAGGGAGCTCGGCCTCGGACACGCCGGCATGCTCGCACACTTCGAAGATTTCTGAATCAGGTCCCCTCGCCCCGCGAAGCGGGTAGCGGTTAGGGTGAGGGGCAGCCGCCCGTGATAGGAAAGTGCAATGAGTGCGGCCGGCCGACATCCGCATTTCGTCTCCCCGGTTTTCTGGCACGCCAGCCTCGCCGAGGGGCTGGTCACGGCCCGCGAATCCCAGCGCGCGGTGCTCGTCGTCGTCGGCCGACAATCCTGCGGTGGCACCCGCGCGCTGGTGGAGAAGACGATCGCGAAGGAAGAGATCCACGAATACGTCGACGCTCACTACGTGTGCGTGGCCGGCGACGCCGACGCGCCCGAGCCCGCCGTCGCCGCGCTGGTGGCCCGGATGGCCCAGCACGATCGAACACCGCTGTGCCTCTACCTGTCCGCCGAAGGCACGCTGATGCATTCGACCTCCGGCGGCCGCCCGCCCGCAGTGTTCCTGTCCGATCTTCTCGAAGCGCCGCACCGGACGCGCTAGGCCGCCTCTACGCGACGCCCGCCGCCCGCGCGAGCGCGCCCAGCGCGGCGGAAAACATAGGCCCCGCGACGGCCATCGCGTCCTCGCCGGCGCGCTCGAGCACGAAGTAGTCGTTGGGGATGACGTCGCCGTAGCCGCGCACCTGCAGGACGCGCACGCTGGCCGCGCCGCCCCCGGGCAGCGCCAGCTCGGCGCGCTGATCGTCGGCGGCCACCGGCGGCATGGGCACGGCCAGCGGCTTTCCGTAGCGACGAAAGACAGCGAGCACCACGTCGGCGGGAAGCGCGGCGATGTGCGCGAACGTCTGGTCGAACGCGCCTTCAGGTGCGTCGGGCGTCAGGCCAGGCAGCCCTTCAAGATGTTGGTGATCACCTCGCGCCCAAGCTGCTTGAGGTCGATCTTCATCGGGTCCTGCTCGACGAACGCCCACTGCACGACCTCCTTGACGCTGCCGAGCGTGCAGCGCGCGACGACGTTGGCGTCGCAGGGACGCACGACGCCGAGCTCGCGGCCGGTGTTGAGCGCGCTCACGAACATCGCCTCGATGCGTCCGTAAAAATCCGAGAGCTTGCGATCGAAGTCGGTGTCGATCCCCACCGCCTGGCGCAACAGAATTCGCGCCATCTCGCGGTTGTCGAGCAGCGTCTTCAGCACGCGATCAACGGTCGCGTTCAGCTGCTCGACGGGGTCGGGCGCGTCCGGGCCCACCTCGATGCGCTTCACCTGCGCTTGCAGCGTCGTGACCAGGTGGTCGAGCAGCTCGTCGAAGATCGCGCGCTTCGATTCGAAGTAGAGGTAGAAGGTGCCGCGCGCGATCTTGGCGGCCGCGATCATGTCGTCGATGCTGGTGTCGTGGTAGCCCTTCTGCGAAAAGATCCGCCGCGCCACCGCCAGCACGGAGGCGCGCCGCGACTCGCGCAGGAGCCGCGCTCGTGAGACACGACCGTCGACTTTCACCATTGGACCCAGGTCACCGGTCAACGGCGCGACGTTAACACGGGCGCTATCCACCCGGCGCAGCCCGAAGACGCTCAGGCCACAGCGCGGCGTCCTCGAGGTGCCGTCCGCCCGGGAGAACCGTCTTGTACCGGGCCAGCGTGCGCTCGGCCGCCTCGATCGACGTCCGGGCGTCGGCCTTGGCCGCGCCCAGCAGCGCGCTGAAGTAGGCGTCGTCCACCACGTCGGTCTCCAGCACGCCCGCCGTCTGGTCGAGCGCCAGCGCCGCCTCGAGGTCGCGCACGGCCTCGGGGTACCGCTCGAGCCAGGCGTACGCAGCCGCGCGGTCCACCAGCGCCGCGGGATCCTCGTCGTCGCGCGCGATGGCGCGGGTCGCCTCTTCGACCGCCTCGGCGTACTTCCCCTCCTGGATCAGCTTCGCCGCGAACGTCATTCCGTAGCGTCCGGCCATGGCGGGCGCAACGTACCATGCGGGGCCGCGCCACCGGTTCTGGTAGTGTGCCGCCGGAAATGCGCATGAACATCGGCCCCTTCGGGGCGAAGGACCTGTTCACGCTGGTGAACCTGCTGGGCGGCATCTTCTGCGTCCACTTCATCGTGATCGGACAGCCGACGCTCGCCGGCTACGCGCTTCTGGCCGGCTACCTGCTCGGTGACACGCTGGATGGGCCCATCGCGCGGCTCACGAAGACCTCGAACAAGTTCGGCAGCGAGTTCGATACCGCCACTGACCACTTCGTGCAGGGGATCGCCCCGGCGCTGATCGTCTACGCGGTCTACGCGCGCGCCGGTCAGACGGTCAACGGCGTCGTCCTGATGGCGCTGGTGATCGCGTGCGCGACCGTCCGGCAAGCGCTTTTCTCGACGGCGAAGATGGGCGACCCGCTGATGTACACGGGCCTGCCCCGCACCGTCAGCGGCTACTGCGCGATGGCGTACGTGCTGTCGTCGTTCTTCTTCGGGATGAATCCCTGGCGCTACACGCTGGGCGGTTTCATCATTCCGGCGCTCGCGCTGCTGAACCTGCTGCCGATCCCCTACATGACACACCGGGGCGGGCGGCGGATGCAGACGCACGTGAAGATCCTGGTGATCGGGTTCCTCGTCACGCCGACGGCGGCGTTCCTGTTCGCGCGCCAGTACACATTCGACGTCCTGTTCGTCTGGACTTTCGGCTACGCGGCCCTAGCTTGGATTCCGATCTATCCGCACGAGAAGAAGGCGTTTTTCGCGCGTTACCGCCAATGGACGACGGAAGTGAGCGCGAAGTAGGCGGGCCGTCGGCAGCGGGCGCTGTGTTGCGGGGGCCGGACGGCCAAGTTAGAGTGCGCGGCCCGATGTCGCTCGGCCGTTTGCCTGTCGAAAGCCCGCGCCCGGAAACTCGAGCCCGCTTCGACCTGCTGGCGGGCGGCGAAGCAGCATTCGCGCGGATCCTCCAGCAGATCGGCGAGGCCGAGCGCAGCATCCTGGTCCGCTGCTTCGAGTGGCGCGACGACGAGACCGGCCAGATGGTCGCCGAAGCGTTGCTGCGCGCCGCCGACCGCGGCGTCGAGATCAAGATCCTCAAGGACCGGGTCGGGATGGCGTACGAGCACCTGGAAGGGACGAAGCAGAGCTTTTTCCACAAGCGCATCGGCCTGATCCCGCGGCTGCAGACCTGGTCGCTGATGACGGTCTACGGGCGCTGGGGCTCGCTGCGCCAGAAGCCGAGCCCGCTCGCGGACGCGCTGCTGAACCACCAGATGGTCAGCGTCAGCCATCACCAGAAGCGCTTCGACCACGCCAAGCTTTACGTGTTCGACGACGAGGTCGTGATCCTGGGCGGCATGGGCATCGGCGACGACTTCCGCCACCACAACGTCGACTTCATGGTCGAGATCTCGGGCGGCGGCGCGGCGGCGCGTCTCGCCGAGCGCTACGAGGGGCGCGCGCCGTTCGATCCAGCGCGCGGGTTCGACTACCTGCTGCACTCGTTCAAGGGCAGCACGCCCAAGAAAGGACAGCGGGTCGCGCTGGCCAAGCAGCGGCTGGCGCTGATCGCCAGCGCGCAGAAGCGCCTGACTATCGAGATGGCCTACTTCGGCGACAAGGCCTGCACGGCGGCGCTGGTCGACGCGGTCAAGCGCGGCGTCCAGGTGACGGTGCTGACGGCGGCGCGCGCGAACATCATCGGCGATCTCAACCTGTGGACGTGTGCGCAGCTGTTGCGGCGGACGGGCAGCCCCGAGAACCTGCGCATCGTGCTGCACCCGCGCATGGTCCACGGCAAGGCGATCGTGGGCGACGGCGCCTGGGTCGACATCGGCTCGACGAACTTCACCTCGCCGTCGCACGGCGGCTACGAGGAGGTCGACCTGTTCTGCCGCGACGCCGCGTTCGCCAAGCGCGTCGAGGACGCGATCGAGCACGACATCCGCGCCGGGAAGCCGGCAAAGCTGCCCATCCGCTACCGCCGTCCCTACGTCGTCGTCGAGCGCATGCTCGGGTCGTTCCACGGACGCAAGAAGAAGTCGAAGGTCAAAGGACGCAACAGGTAGGCGGCGTGGGGAAGGGACGCGCAGCGGGGGCCAGCGGGGGGTTCGCGCTCGTCGCTGCCGCGGGGGCGCTGCTGTCACCGTCGGCGGCGTCGGCGTGGCAGGTGAGCGACCCGATTCACCACAACTGCCACGAACGCATCAGCGCCGCCGCGCTCGATCGGGTGAAGTACGTGCAGCCGCCGCCCGTGCTGTCCGGCGACGACGCGGCCCTGCGCGACGGCCTTCAGTTCGATGCGCGCGGCTACGACGCGAACATCTACGCGATGTCGTTCATCATCGGCACGCGCTGGCCCGATTCGCAGGGTGAGCCGAGCTTCGACTTCTACAAGCTGTCGAACGTCCACAACGCCCCCGGCGACCAGGGCGCGCACTGCCTGCGCGAGGAAACCGACATCGGCGCGGAGACGGGCGACACGCACGCGCTGGCCACGTGCCGCGCGCAGATCACCACGCTGTACTGGCAGGCGCTGGCGACGCTGGACCCGACGACCGGCGCGGTCGATCCCGACGAGCGGACGCTGCAGCCCGAGTACCTGCCCTTCCTCGGCAAGACGCAGATCCCGGTGTCGGGTTTCTACTTCTTCGCGGGGCGCGCTGTGCACGCCGTCCAGGACAGCTTCACGCACACGTACCGGCGCATGGACAGCGCCGACGGCGGCTCGGACGCGGGCCACGCGATCACTTCCGTGTTCAACTGGGTGTCGCAGGTGCGCGGGGACCTGGTCGAAGCCGTCAACGGGCACGGCCACGAACAGATCCTCGACGACTGCGAGGACGACAACCCGAGCAACGCGGACCGGCTCGGCTGGGCGACCGACGCGACGAGCGAGCTGCTGGCGGCGCTGACGACGCCGGGCGCCGCCGCCGATCGCCAGGCGCGCCTGGACGCGTTCTTCGCGAACTGGATGACGTATGAAGCGGGCTGCTCGATCGAGAACGAATACTGCAACAACCCTGTGCAGGCCTGGCTGCGCGCGAGCGGAAAATCGATGAACTACGACAGCGGCGGCTGTACGCTGGCAGGACCGATGCGGGCCGGCCTGGGTGCGCTGGCGATCGCCGCCGCCGGCCTCGCCTGGGTGATGTCACGCCGACGACGCCGGCGCGTCGTGGCGTCGCTCGCGTTCACGATCGTCGGCCTGGGCGCGAGCGCCGCGCGCGCCGACGACGAGCACCGCGGCTGGCGCGCCGAGGCGCGCGCGTCGCTGTCCGTGCAGAACCCGGCCTACGCGTTCGGCGGCGCCGGCGCCTACGCCTGGCGACGCTTCGAGGTGGGCGGCTTCGCCGAGCTCAACCCCTGGTACGACGCCAACCGCGAGATGATGAGCCTGGGCTCGACCAACTTCGGCGTGCTCGCGCACTACCTGCATTCGATCCGCCCCGACGTCCGCCTGCGCGTCGGCCTGGGCCTCGGTCTGTCGGTGCTGAACCAGGATCTGCCCGGCACCAGCGCCGGCAACGTCGGCATCTACGCCAACGTCCGCCTGCTCGGGATCGTCTGGTACTTCACGGACCGCACGGCGCTGACAATCGACGCCTTCGACCTGGCGCTGCCGACGCCGCAGCTGCGCGGCTGGCCCGTGATGTACGCGCAGCACCGGATCAGCGTCGGGCTGTCGTTCTGAACGGACGGCCCGGAAAAAAAAACGGGCGCTGGGACCGAGGCCCCAACGCCCGATTTCGAGCGAAACGCTCGCGCGCGACTAGAAGTTGGTGTCGATGTGGACGATGACCGAGGTGTGAACGCGGTTCAGGTATCCGCTCTGATTCATCATGTCGGCTCCGAGGATCGAGCCGCTGACGTTCGCGACGGTGAAGGTCGTTGTACCGACGATGTTCGCGGTCACCGGCGGCATCTCGAACTTCGTGCTGCCCGAGGTGCGGCTGATGTCCGTCGCGGCCCAGTCGATGCTGATGACGCCCGCGGTGGCAAAGCCGGAGTTGGTGGCGTTCTCGATGTCGGCGATGTCGATGTCGAGCGAAGCCGACTTCGCGTCGTTGTGGAACGCGCCCGCCGGCAGCGTCCCCATGATCGAGGCGAACCCGCTGGGTCCGAAGCTGAACACCGAGATGGTGTCCGGGCCGGCGCCCTTGCCTTTCGAGCGCGTCACGAGGACGGACGTGAACGTGCCCGCTCCATCATCGGAGCTCGCGGACGCAAACATGTTGTTCGTGTAGAGATGCTGAATCTCAGCCGCACGCGCGATCGAGAACGGAGCCAGCACAACCGCGGCCAGAACCAAGCCAGAGACCTTCTTTCCCATCATGTTCGTTAACCCCCTTGCCAAAAGTTGGTGTCCAGCTTACCAGAACTAGCTACATGTAAATGAGTTAAGTGTCTAAAATTAGTAACCTGAGACACCTACGATGCCTTACTTGGCCCCACGGCTGTGCTAAGGCTGCGAAACCTCAAGCATAAGGGCTGAGCCCTAAGGTCAAACCCTGACCAGAGTGGTTGCGCGCGGGCGCGCGAAGACGCCTGCCGGCCTAGGCGCGCAGGACCGGATCAGCGTCCGGCGGGCGCTTCAACGCCGGCGTGGGCGCGAGCGCGGGCCGCGCGACACCCGTGGGCTCGCGCAGGTAGCGCGCGAGGCTGCGCAGCGTTTCGATCACACCGATCGCCGCAGCGAAGATCGTCAGCATGCCGCCGAACCGCACGCTCGCGAGCGCGCCCGCGAGCAAAGCGATCTCGACCCACAAGCTCGCGGCCCAGGAGAAGTCAGCGACGCGGCGGTTGGCGGCGTAGTTGTCGAGCGCGCCGCGCGCCATGTCGACCGACAGCAGGACGATGAGCGGCGTCGCCGACAACCGCGTCGTGCCGAGCGCGATCATCGCGACGATCGGCATCGCGAATCCCGCAGCCAGCCGTACCGCGTGCAGCGTCCGAAACCGATCCGGCTGCAGCAGCTCGCGGAAGCCGACGACGATGTAATCGAGCGCGCTGTACCAGGTCATCGCGACGACGAACGCCAGCACGGTGACGCGCGTGACGACGGGTCCGCCGAACAGCGCCGCGGCGAGGAACCCGACCAGCACCGTCGCCGCGAATTCGATCGGCCGGAAACGGCGCCGCGGCGTGAAGCGCAGGATCACCATCGTCAGCACGGCCGCCCCAAGCGGAATGGCGAACAACGCGATCAGGTACCCGCGCGCTGCCACGATCGGCGACAGCACGACGAACCCGATGCCCAGCATCTGCACCCAGGTCTTGGCCTTCGCCGCGTTGGTGCTGGGCAGACGCTGCCCGCGCAGCTCCAGGCTGGAACGCAACACGGTGACGCCCAGCTCGCGCGACAGGATCGCCGCCGCGACCCACCACGGGATGACGCCGAGGTCCGCGCAGACGCCGTACGAAACGACGATGAACACTTTGTCGGCGACGGGATCCAGCAGCGACCCGAGGACCGTCACGCCGTACTTGCGCGCCAGGTATCCATCGACGGTGTCGGTGAGTCCGATCAGCGTCCCGAGGATGACGGCGATGATGCGCAGCTGCTCGTCGCCGTAGGCGAGCGCGCCCACGAACGGCAACCCGATCAGACGGGCGACGGTGACCTGGTTCGCCGTGATCCGCATTCCGCCGCGAAAGTTAGCGGCCGGACCGATCCGGGTCAACCACGGTCAGCGCGGAATGCCGTCGCTCGCCGCGTCGTCGGTCTTGACCGATTCGCAGTTCCAGCGGACGCCGGAGATCTTCCAACCGTCGTCGCCGCACGCGCCGTAGCCGTAAGCGGACTCCGTCGTGCCCGGCGAGATCTCCAGGTCGGCGGACTTTGCGTCCGGCGTCCCGCTGTGGCCGCAGCGGACCTCCCACGAAATCGCGCACTTGACGGGTCCGTGGCAGCAGTTGCGCAACTCCATGCGCAGGCCGCCGTCCTCGACGAGCCTCTGCTGTCGGTACTTCATGCACGCGTTCACCGATTCCAGTTTCTTCAATCTCGGGAACCCTGGAAGGGTTCCCGAACCCTCCCGCGATGGTGCGCGGCGAGCAGAGCTCGCCGGCTCCCCACGCGAATCCGGTGCCTTCGCAGACTTCGAGCCCTGTGCCGCCGAGTGCCCGGACGCGAGCGTCGCCGCGACAAGCACCGACAGCACCGCGAAAAGCGGTCGCCGCATTTGCTGCCTCCAGATACGCGTCGGGCGACGGCGGGCTTTGCCTGCCGGAGCCCATCGCGGGGGGTGCGGGACCCGTCGAGGGTCCCGCTCTAATCGAAGGACAACGACCCCGCGCGCGGGTTCCGAAGATCAGGATTCGGGCAGCGGAATGAACTCCTCATCGTCGCCCGGCACAAGCGGGAACGGGCCGTCGGGAGCGCCGCGCCGCTCGCGCCAATCGCGCTTGGCTTGCTCGATGCGCGCCTCGGAGCTGGAGACGTAGTTCCACCAGATGTGGCGCGGCTCGGGAAAGGGATCGCCGGCGAGCAAGACGAATCGGCTCGCGGTCTCGGCGCGCACGCGCGCGCGGTGCCCGGCCCGGAACAGCAGCATGTGCCAGCGCGGCGCGCGCTCGGCGCCGCACAGCACCTCGCCGTCGACGACGTAAGCGCCTCGCTCGCCGACGTCGTCGGGAAGTTCCAGCGACGCGCCCGCCTGCAGGCTTATGTCGACGTAGGCCAGCCGCGAGAACGTCTTGACGGGCGAGCGCCGCCCGAACGCCTCACCGACGAGCACGCGGATCTCGGCGCCCGGCTGGCGCAGGACGGGCAGCGTGCCGGCGGGATGATGATGAAACTCGGGGGCGGTCTCCTCGTCGGCGCGCGGCAGGCCGACCCACAGCTGGATGCCGTGTACCGTGGAGCCGCGCGCGCGCTGCGCCGGGCCCGTCCGCTCCGAGTGCACGATGCCGCGACCCGCTGTCATCCAGTTGATGTCGCCGGGCACGATCTCCTGGTGGGACCCGAGGCTGTCGCGATGGACCATCTCGCCCGCGAACAGATACGTCACCGTCGCGAGGTTGATGTGCGGATGCGGGCGAACATCCATGCCCTGGCCGGGCGCGAGCTCGGTCGGTCCGAAGTGGTCGAAAAAAACGTACGGTCCGACGGTGCGGTGCTTGGACGCGGGCAGCAGCCGGCGCACGACGAAGCCGCCGAGATCCCGATCGCGCGGCGTCAGGATCGCCTCCACATTCGGTTCGACCGGCTCCGGGACCGGGGTCTCCTGAGGGTCCGCGGTCGGGCGCCAGCTCATGGCTGGGCAACATCGCCATCGTCGGTGCCGGAGTCAATTCGAACTATCCGGGCCACGATCGTCTGGTTAATACTCTAGGTCCTTAGTTTGGAGGTCTTCATGCTCGCTTGCCGTGCCCCCCGGCCCGCGTCCCGTAGCCTTTTCTCCTCCCTTGGCCTGCTCGCGCCCGCGCTGTTGCTGTCGCTGGCGCTCGGATGCGGGCCCACCGGTTCGACCGGAACGGGCGCCGCCGGCACCTCGGGCACCGGAACCGCGGGCACGTCGGGCAGCGCCGGAACGTCGGGCAACGCGGGCACGAGCGGTGCGGCTGGGCGCGGTGGCACGACCGGCACCGCGGGGACGACGGGTCAGAGCGGAACCGCGGGCCAGGCTGGAACCACCGGCCAGGGTGGAACCACCGGCCGCGGCGGCACGACGGGCAGCGCCGGTAGCACGGGCGGCTCGACGGCGGGAAGCGGCGGCGCGATCGCCGGAAGCAGCGGCACCACGGGCGCGGCGGGACGCGGCGGGACCACCGGCAGCGCGGGCACCGGCGGCGGCGCGGCCGGGACGACGGGCAGCGGCGGCACGACGGTCATGTCGGCTTGCGGAGCCGGACCACCGAGCGCGCCGTCGGGCGGCGCCAACTTCCCGTTCCCGCAGCACCGCGCGTCCAGCTATTGCATCTACCCGCCGACCTGCAACGACGCCGACGCGATGGCGGGCTGGACCGCGTACAAGACGTCGCTGATCGTCGCCGACGGCAGCGGCGACGGATCGCTGCGCGTCCAGCGGAACACCGACGGGAACGACACCGTCTCGGAAGGGATCTCGTACGGGATGCTGTTCGCCGTCTACATGAACGACAAGGCGACGTTCGATGCGCTGTGGAAGTACGAGCAGAAGCACCTCGACATGCGCGGCCTCATGAATTGGCACATCAGCAACACCAACGCTACCGCGGGCGCGAACTCCGCGACTGACGCCGACGAGGACATGGCGTTCGCGCTTGTCATGGCCGACAAGCAGTGGGGCGGCTACTCGACGACGGCGATGAGCATGCTGACGACCGTCGCGATGTACGACTTCGCCACCGACGGAACGATCCAGGGCGGCGACACGTACCCGAACGCGGTCAACCCGTCTTACCTCGCGCCCGCGTTCTACCGCGTGTTCGCCGCGTACACGGGCAACACGCGCTGGACGACGATCCTCGACAAGTCGTACACGCTGCTCGCCTCGGCGCAGAACATGACGTCGGGCCTGGTGCCGGACTGGTCCGTCGGGAACCGCACCAACACGAACTACGGCTACGACGCCACCCGCACGCCCTACCGTATCGCGCTCGACTACTGCTGGAGTGGCGACATGCGCGCGAAGACGTTCTCGGACAGGATCGGCGGGTTCTTCGCGGGCATCGGCGCCGCCAACATCGTCGACGGCTACAACGTCAACGGCACGGTGAGCGGGAGCTACAAGAACTCGACCTTCGTGGGTCCCGCCGGCGCCGCCGGAATGGCAGCGAAACAGGCCCAGCTGGTCGCCGACGCGTACACGCGCGTCGCCGCCGACGCCAAGGGCGCTAACACCAACTACTACGATCGGTCCTGGGCGCTGTTCACCGTGTTGCTGATGACCGGAAATTTCGTGAATTTCCAGTCGCCTTAACGGGCGGCCTGCTAGAAGATCGCCGGCGGCAGCGGCATGATCGGCGAGACGTTCGGAAATTACCGTGTCACGGAGCTCATCGGTGAAGGCGGGATGGGCGTCGTCTACCTCGCCGAGCACCCGGCGATCGGACGCCGCGCCGCGGTCAAGATCCTGCGCCCCGGCCTGACCGACAACCCCGAGATCACGCGGCGCTTCTTCAACGAGGCGCGGGCGGCGAACGCGATCCGCCACCCCGGCATCGTCGAGGTGTTCGACTGCGGCACGCTGGCGTCGGGCGCGTCGTACATCGTGATGGAGCTGCTCGAGGGCGAGAACCTCGCCACGCGGCTCCGGCGCGTGGGGCGCATGCGACATCCCGAAGCGCGCCGCATCGCCGCGCAGACCGCGAGCGCGCTCGCCGCCGCGCACGCCGCGGGGATCGTTCACCGCGATCTCAAGCCCGACAATCTCTTTCTGGTGCCCGACGATCGCGACGCCGCGCTGGAGATGGTGAAGGTCCTCGACTTCGGCATCGCGAAGCTGGGCCAGCAGGGTTCGAATATCAACTCGGTGCGGACGCGGACCGGATCGGTGATGGGAACGCCCGCGTACATGTCGCCCGAGCTGTGCCGCGGCAC
>DATMZL010001149.1:0-5358 GCA_035607075.1 Polyangia bacterium | reverse complement strand
GCCTCCGCCCTTGTCGTCCGTCTTGACGTCGTTGCCGAGCGGAGGCTCCTCTTCCTCGCTCTCGACCTTGCGCTTGCGCTTCGGGGGCGGCGGCGCTTCCTCCGCCTCCTCCGGCATCTTGATCTCGGTCCCGCCCAGCGTGATGGCGAGCATCAGGGTGCCGGCGATGTACTGGTCGACCGCGCCGCCCGCCGTGAACCGGACGTCGCACTGGTTGATCGCCTGGCCGCCCGCGTCCAGGCCGCCGAAGCAGTTCATCGACGAGAAGTAGCGGCGGAAATCGACCACCGCGCGCGCTTCCCAGTTCGCGCTGAACCGGTAGCCGATTTTCAGCTCCGCATCGGCGCCGTTGACGGTGGCGTAGGGGAAGAACGTGTCGTGGAACTGCGGGCCGGCGCTGTTGATCACCCAGCGAAAGCCGCCGCTCAGCGTGGCCGAAAACTGCGCGGGCAGCTCGAAGTGGATGCCGATGCCCGGGCGGATGTACCAGTAGATCGTGTCCGGGATGTCCAGGCTGGTGCGGTCGCTGCCGGCGTCGCCCTTGAACGTGAAGGCGTGCTCGCCGCCCGTCCCGGATCCGTAGAAGTAGTGACCGTTGCCGAACGGAACGCGGTAGCGCAGGCCGCCGGCGAACTCGTGGATCGTCGTGCTGAACCTCTGGCCGTTGGGCAGCGTGGACGACACGAAGGCACCCTGTTCCAGGTGTCCCTCGATGCCCAGGCCCTGAAGCGGCCCTTCGGTGAACGCACCCAAGGGGAACCACACGAGGGCGCCCGCGACGGCGAATCCGAAGGGCAGCGAATACGAGCGCAACCCGGGGTTGCTGGCGTCCTCGTTGTAGGCGAGGGCGCGGTTGATGCCTTCCGGGCCCAGCTGGATGTCGAGCGTCGGCGGGATGACCTCGTTCGTGTCCTCCTCGACGACGACGTTCTGCTCCATCTGGACCTTCTTCTTCTTTTTCTTCTTCTTGGGCGGCGGCGCCTCTTCGCCTTCGCCACCACCCTCGGCGGTCTCGGTCCGCGCCTTCGCCTTCGGCTCGGGCGGCGGCGGCGCGCGCTCGCCTTCGCCGCCGGCATCGGGTGTCTTTTCGTCGTCTTCGGGAGCCTCGGCGACGACCTTCTGCGGCTTCTTCGCGCCCGACGGCGTCTTGCCGCGCTCGACCTCGCCGCCCAGCTTCGACCAGAAGCTGCGGCCAACCTCCGCCATGATCGCGCGCGGGTTGGCCCCGGCGAAGCTCGCCTCGCCGAGCTGCGAGCCGTCCCGGCCGTCATGCACAGAGATCTTCGCGCGCTTCTTGCCGACCTCGCCGGTCACGATCGCGGAGAGGGCCAGCTCCTTGGAGACCTTCGCGAAGCCCTCGTCGTTGTCGAGCAGCGCGCCCGTGTTCGCGAGGCCGATTTCCATCTCGCGCGATTTCGCGAGATCGTAGCCGTGCGACTTCAGGATCTGCATGACCTTCTTGCGCACCAGCGCTTCCTGCACGCCGTCGAACTTCGGAACGCCGATGCGTTTGGGCGCGGCCTGCGCTGTCGCCGCGAAGAGTGCGCCGAAGAGTGCGCTAAGGATCAGCGCGAGAAAACCGATCGAAACGCGGGGGGCATTCGTCGTCACGCGACAGCAAATTACTATTAGGAAGGATTCTTTTACAAGGTCGGCGACGCTGGCCCGGGCGGTACCGGTGATCGCCGTACTGGCGGCCGGACTTGCCTGCGCGACCCCCGGACCACGGATCATCTACGACCGGACATCGAGCTTCGGCCGGGTCCTGGTCATGGACGAAGGCCCGCGCCGCGTGATGCGCCTCGGATCGCTGGAGGGGTCGGAACAGAGCGCGATCGAGCCGAAGAATCCGCGTGCAGTTCCGGTCGAGTACGTACGCTACGCGCTGATCGGTCTCGCGCACCAAGGACGGCCCCGGCGCGTGCTGATGGTCGGCCTGGGCGGCGGGACGTTCACGACGCTGGTGCACCGCGCGCTGCCCGACGCGACGATCGACGCCGTCGAGATCGATCCGGTGGTCGTCGAGGCCGCCCGCGCCCATTTCGGCCTGCGCGAGGACGCGCGCTATCACGTTCACGTCGCGGACGCGGCCGACTGGATGAAGCGCGGCGCCGAGACGTACGACTTCGTTCTGCTGGACGCCTACGCGGGCGAAGAGATCCCGGCGGCGCTCGGGACGGAGGCGTTTTTCCGCGCGGTCGCGCGGCGGCTGGCGCCGGGCGGCGTCGTCGCGATCAACATCGCCGAGATGGAGGCGGAGGGCAGGGCGGTCACGCGCGCCTTCGCACGGGTGCTGACGCCGTTCGACTGGCGGCGCACGCCCGTCGACGGCAACGTGCTGCTGTTCGCGGCGTCTGGGCCGCACGCTGTCGACACGGCCGGCGTGCAGCGCTGGCTGGCTGAATGGGACGCGCGCGGCGTGACGGATTTCTCGGTAGCGGCGCTCGCGGCGCGCCGCGCCCCGGCGCCGGAATGCGCCGCGATCGGCGCGGACCCCTCACCCTAACCCTCCCCGCTTCGCGGGGCGAGGGGATCGGATCCTCACGGCGCGGTGACGTCGTTCGCCCAGGCGTGGATGCAGTCGGTGTCTTGCTGCGTGAGCGTGCCGAGCGAAGGCATCCGGTTGCCCGCGCCGCCGCAGGGCAGCGGGTTCGCGAACATCTTGTCGAGCAGCAACCCCTGCGCGGGCATTGATCCGCTGACGAGGTAAGGCGTCGTCGTTCCACCGCAAACAGAACTGTTCGTGCCGTCGGGGAGCTTGTCGAGGAGACGGCCGAGCAGGCCGGCATCGTTGGTGAGGTCGAGGCCGCCCGACTTGAACATGGCGTCGTGGCACCCGAGGGTGGTGCATTTGCCGTTCGGCTTAGAGTCGAACACCATCGCCGGCGCGTCGCACGCGCCCCCGCCCGTACCCGCGGTGCCACCGCCGCCCTTCAGATGCGGGTCGAGCGAGCCGGGGCAACCGGCAAGGCCGACGCTGGCAAGACCCAGAAGCAAAGCAAAGCTGGCTCGGAGGGGACGTCGGAGTGGGGACATGAGCTCCTTCCCGTCGTTTTTGTGGCTGCGCGGTAAGCGGCTGCGCGAGGTGCGGCTTGTGGGCGCGAATTATGGCCCTGTCATGCGGCGCGCGTCGAGCAGTCGATCCAGTTGTTCCCGCGGAAGAACGTTTTTTTCGATGCAGATCTGCCGAACTGTTTTTCCCGTTACGTGGGATTCATGCGCGATCGCCGCGGCCGCGTCATACCCGATCGCTTCATTAAGGGCGGTGACCATCGCCAAGCTTTGCTCGATCAGGGCTGCGCACCGCTCTTCATTCGGTTCGATGCCTTCCACGCAGCGCGAGGCGAACAGCCGCGAACCCGCAGCGAGGATGCCGATCGAGTGCAGCACGTTGTACGCCATCACAGGGATCATCACATTCAGCTCGAAGTTTCCGGCCGCGCCGCCCCAGCCGATGGTCGCGTCGTTCCCGATGACCTGCGCGCAGATCATCAGCATCATCTCGGACATCACCGGGTTCACCTTGCCCGGCATGATCGAGCTGCCCGGCTGCAGGTCCGGCAGCAGGATCTCGCCGATCCCGCAGCGCGGGCCCGATCCGAGCCAGCGGACGTCGTTCGCGATCTTGGTGAGCGTCGCCGCCGCCGAGCGCAGCGCGCCCGACGCTTCGACAAGCCCGTCGCGCGCCGAGAGCGCCTCGAACAGGTTCGGCGCCTGGCGCATCGGGACCGCGATCTCCTCGCTGATGATGCGGATGATCTTCGGGGCGAAGTCGGGCGCCGAGTTCAGCCCGGTCCCGACCGCGGTGCCGCCCAGCGCCAGCTCGGAGACCGACGGGACCGCGGCGCGCACGCGGCGCACGGTGTTGGTCAGCATCTGCGCGTAGCCCGAGAACTCCTGGCCCAGGCGGACCGGCACCGCGTCCATCAGGTGCGTGCGCCCAATCTTGACGACGTGGTCGAACGCCTTCGCCTTCGCGGCCAGCGCGCCCTGCAGCGCCTCCAGCGCCGGGATCAGATCGCGTTCCATCGCCTCGGCGGTCGCGATGTGCACGGCCGTCGGGAACACGTCGTTCGACGACTGCCCCATGTTGACGTGGTCGTTCGGGTGAACCGGCTTCTTGCTGCCGACGACGCCGCCGAGGATCTGGATCGCGCGGTTCGCGATCACCTCGTTGGTGTTCATGTTGCTGGACGTGCCCGAGCCGGTCTGGAAGATGTCGACGACGAACTCGCGGTCGTGCTGTCCGGCGGCGACCTCGCGCGCGGCCTGGATGATCGCGTCGGCGATCTTCGCGTCCAGCTTACCGTTGGTGCGGTTCACCTCGGCGGCGGCCTTCTTGATGAGCGCCAGCGCGCGGATCACACGGCGCGGAAGGCGCAGCCCGCTGACCGGAAAATTATCGGACGCGCGCTGCGTCTGCGCGCCGTAGAGGGCATTTTTCGGGACTTCGACCTGACCGAGCGAGTCGATCTCGATGCGGCAATCTGGGTTGGGCATTTACGATTCCTCGAACAGCGCGGCGTCGGTGAGATCTTCGGCACCGGCTTCGAGGCGCGCGCCCGACAGCTCGGCGGTGGTCTTGCGCAGCCGATCCGCCAGCACCTGCGTGAACGCCCACAACAACTTGGTCGACAGCTGCGGTTCCTTGCGAATGATTTCGTAGAAGTCTTTGCGCGAAAGGCTTAGCACGCGCGAGCGCTCCTCGGCGGTCGCGCTGGCGGAGCGCGGGTGGCGGCGATCGACAAGCGCCATCTCGCCGATGTGCGCGCCCGGCTCCAGGTGTGTGATGAACGCGTCGTTCTTGTGCAGGCGGATCTTGCCGCGCAAGAGCACGAACATCTCGTCGCCGGGCGTGCCTTCCTTGATGATCTCCTCGCCGGGCGCGTATTCCTTCACGGAGGTGACGTTGAGGACGCGCAGGATCTCCTTGTAGACCAGGTGCCGGAACAGCGGCATGCGCCGGAGGACGTCGACCTTGCGCGCGAGCTCCTCGGCGCGATCGTCGGCGGGCGCGGGGGCGCCGGCCGCGACCTGCGGTCGCTCGACGCGGACGACGACGGCGGTGATGTTGTCGTGGCCGCCGCCCGCGTTGGCCATGTCGATCAGCTTCTTGGGCAGCGCCTTGACGTCGTCGCCCTTGAGCAGGTCGATGATGCGCGCGTCGTTCAGGTACGCGTGCAGGCCGTCCGAGCAGAGCAGGAACTGGTCGCCGGGCAGGATCTCGAAGTCGATCGTGTCGCCCTGGACGGTCTCGTAGACGCCGACCGCGCGCGTGACCGCGTTCTTGTACGCCTTGTACGGGGAGGTCTCGAAGCCCTCCTTGGTGACGCGGCCGCGGCGGATCAGCTCGTTGAC
>DATMZL010001092.1:0-7654 GCA_035607075.1 Polyangia bacterium | reverse complement strand
ATCGTCGGGCTGGTCGGCTCCAGATTCCGGGAGCAGGCGCCGGCCACCGCCGTTCTCAGCTACCGGGTCGACAACCAAGATCCCCCGTCTGGCGGGTACCTCCTCGCTCCGCAAACCGAGGAGTCGTTGCTGGCGTTCTCGGACGGGTCGAAGGTGAAGATGGCGGCGCGGGCGCGTGGGCGCGTCGTCGAGGTGAGCAGCCGCGGAGCGAGGTTCGCTCTCGATGCGGGGCAGGCCTCCGTCGACATCGTTCCGCGACCGCGTGCGCAGTGGAGCTTCGAAGCGGGTCCGTTTCGCGTCAGCGTTCACGGAACGTCGTTCACCATCGCGTGGAGCCCCGTCGATGCCGTGTTCGAAGTGCATCTCGCCAGCGGCGCGATCTCGGTCGCGAGCCCGGTCGCGGGTCCGGAGATCCAGATGCGCGCCGGACAGACGCTGAGGGTCAGCCTGCGCGATCAGTCCAGCACCCTGGGCAGCCTCGGGCGAGAGGTCCCATCGCCGGCTGAGAGCGCTCCCGCAGCCAACTCGTCCGAGCCCCCTCGGACTGCGCCGAATGGGCCGCCCGAGCCGCCACGTTGGTCGCACCGGGGTTGGATGAGCGCGCTCTCTCAGAACCGCGCGGCCGACATCCTCGCCGACGCCGAGCGCCGTGGTCCGACGTCGGTGATCGAGCGCGCCGACAGCGACGACCTTTGGGCGCTGGCGAATGCGGCGCGATATGCGGGGCGGCATGCGCTGGCAGGCCAAGCTCTGAACGCTCATCGACGGCGCTTTCCGTCGTCGGAGCGATCGCGGGAAGCCGCCTTCTTGTTGGGCCGCCTGCACGACGGGGATTCAGATCCGAGCGAAGCCCTCGGATGGTACGATCGGTATCTCGTCGAAGCGCACGATGGTGTGGGTGTTGCTGACGCTCTTGGCAGGAAGATGACGCTCCTCGAGCGGTCGAATCGGCGCGCAGAAGCGCTCGCCGTCGCGCGCGAGTACTTGCGAAGGTCGCCGCGCGGCACCTATGCGAATGCCGCGCGCGCGCTTGTTCGTTCATCGACAGCAGGCCAGTGAATCGAACCCGCTGGCGTCTGCTCGTTCCGGCGCGCCTGGCGGGATCGATTTTCTTGCTGCTCGTACTCGAGAGCTCGCGCGCGCCGGCCGACACCGCTCCCGATGCGGACACCGTGTTCTTGTTGCAGCCGGCGGCGGCGTCGCCGGCATTTCGACGGAGCCTGGCGCGCATCGGCGACGAGTTGTCGGCTGACCGATTCCACGTCGTCCTCGCAGATCCGGAAACGGCAGGCGGTCCAGGAGCCCTTATCGAGAGCGCGATGCGTACCGCAGAGGCCGGTACGGCCCTCGTTCTGTTCGGCGATCCAGAAACGGGCCAGGCGGAGCTCTGCATCGTGCGGCACAGCGGCCGGCGCACCGCGGTCCGGCGGGCGACGGTCGTGGACGACGATCCGGAGCGCATGCCGGAGGCGCTCGCGAGACGAGCGCTGGAGCTGCTGCGCGCCACCGCGCTGGAGCTCTCGATCGGGATCGAGCCTGCCCCGCGCCCGCGACCCTCCGAAGCTGATCTTCCTCCGACCGTCAGTCCCCCCGCAGCGCCACCAGTCATCATCACCGTCGACCTGGGCGTTGCAACGTGGACCAGCATCGAAGGACCGCCGCCCGCGGTGGCGCCCGTCGGTCGGTTCGCGGTGCGCCTCTCGGATTGGACCTGGGCGCGCATCACGGCCGCCGGCCTCGGAACTCGTCCCAGCCTCGAGACCGCGTACGGTTCGGCGACGCTCGCGCAGAGCCTGGCCCTGGCCGAAGCCGTGGTGGTGTTCAGAGGCGACAAACGGCTGCGGCCGTTCGCGAGCATCGGCGCGGGTACCCTCAACGTGGCCGTCAGCGGCGTGGGCGCGGCGCCGTACGAAGGCCGCGCGCCGCAGCGGTGGTCCGCTGCGTTCGACGGGGGTGTCGGCGTCGCGCTCGTGCTCCGCTCGCGCGCGGCGCTGGTGACGGAGCTGCACGGCTTGGTCGCCGCCCCTCACCCCGTCGTGCGCTTCGTCGATACCCGCGCGGCCACGATCGGATATCCCTCCGTGCTCCTGTCACTCGCGCTTCAGGTGGCGCCGTGAGGCGTTGGTCTGCTACGTGGCTGGCCGCAGCTCTCGTGCCGATCGCCGGCTGCGGCGACGCGGTCTTGGACGCGGTCGGGCTCCCGCCCAGGGTCCTCGCCGACGGCCTGGTCGCGCATTGGGCGCTCGACGAAGGAGGCGGCACGACCGCGAGCGACTCCTCCGGAAACGGCCACGACGGCCAGCTTGTCGGCGGAACTTGGATCAGCGATGCGCGTTTTGGCGGCGGGCTGCGCCTCATCGCGGGAGACGCCGTCGCGGTTCCAGGCTTCCCCGCTGCGACGCCCAACTGGAGCGTCTCCCTCTGGATCCGGATCTCAGACGATCAGATGGCGTTCAACAACAACGATCCGTTCACCGAGATACTGAGCACCGAGAACATCGGCTCGGCCGGCTGGCAGATCAACCTCGACAAGCGATTGGCGCAGCCACGGTTCGTCTTCTCCTATTGGGCGCCTCCGCTGATGGGCTACGTCGGGACCGAATGCAGTTGCGTGGATACCGGCGCGTGGATCCACTTGGCCGCCACCGTCGACGTCGACACCAATCGCATCACGCTCTACCGCGACGGGCAGGTCGCCGATCAACAGACTCGGCCATCGGACATCGTTCCGGGCGATTCGACGCTCCATTTCGGAGGCTGGAACATGGGTGACCGCCTCCTGAGCGCCGACCTCGACGACATCGCGATCTGGCAACGCGCGCTGACGCCCGAAGAGATCACGGCGTTGACCATCCAGACGCCCAAGGCCGCCGCGACACGCTGAGCCGTCGCGCTCTTCGCGCTCCGCAGAGGACGACGGCCCCGATGGTCATCATGAGGGAGAAGAAAACGGACGCCGTCTCGGAGAAGGCTCCCTCGCGCGTGAGCGCGCAGGCGCAACCAGCCGGCGCGTCGGTCTCGCCCGGCGCGGCGCCACCACCGCCGATCCCCGTCGACACGCCGCTGCCTCCCGTACCGCCGGAGCCGACGACGCCGCCCGTGCCTGCGGGCTGACCGCCCGAACCGGTCGCGCTCGTGCCGCCCGTTCCGACGGCGCTGCCGCCGCCGGTGCCGGTCACCATCGTGCCACCCGCGCCGTCGCCGCCCGATCCGCCTGCCATTGAGCCACCCGACCCTACTGCCGACGAGCCGCCCGCACCGACGCCCGCGGTGCCGCCTGCCTGCCCTCCTCTACCGCCGGCGCCTCCCCGGCCAGCCAGTCCACTCGATCCTCCGCGGCCACCTGCACCCGCGGCGCCACTGATGCCGGCGCTGCCGCCACCGGCTCCGCCCGTCCCTCCCGTTGTTCCGCCCGTGCCGGTGGTGCTGCCGCCCTTGAAGATGCGCTGGGCGAAGTAGTAGAGGCTTCGCTTCCAAACCGTGGTCGTGTGGCCCTGGCCAGGATCGACCAGGAACTCGTGCGTGACGCTCTGCTGATCGAGGAAATCGTCGTAGTTCTGGCTGTTCGTGATGAGGCCGTCCGCCCCGCCGCAGGTGATCATGATCGTCCGCACCATCTGCTTCACGGCGGCGGCGTCTCGAATCGTCTGACTCGGACTCTTCGTGTTCGGCGCAGCCGAGAATGGGCCGATATGCGCGAACGTGTTGGGGTTGGGGAAGCCGACGTTGAAGGTGATCCCTCCACCCATGGAGAGCCCGGCGATGGCGCGATTCGGCTGATCGGTTGCGGCGGAGAAGTTCGCCTCGACGTACGGAATCAACTCCGGGACGAGGACGGGCTCGTACTGGCCGTAGCCGTTGAAGTCATTGCTCGACGTCATGCTGTTGTTGGGCATGACGAGGATCATCGGAACCGCCAGACCGTCGGCGATCAGGTTGTCGAGGATGTAGTGGGCCGAGGCGCCGTTGGTCCAGCTGGTCTCGTCGCCACCGATGCCGTGGTGGAGATAGACGACGGGATACTTCTTCGCCGTCGAGTAGCCGGGCGGCAGGTACACCCGCATGTTCTTCATGCCGTAGCTCTTCGTCGGGTAGGTCGTCGACATGACCATGCCGTGCTGAATGCCGCTGCGGTTTGCGTCGTAACCCGACGGCGGCGTCACCATCGTGGTCTCGGTCGCCGACGCGGCGGCGGGGAGCGCGGCGATCGCCGCAAGCACGAGTGCCCATCTGATCGCGCGCATGAAGCCTCCTGATGCAGTTGCGGGTCTCACAGCGAATCCAGGCTCGGCGTCTTCACGAACGCGGAGAAGGCGGTGTCCGTGCAGATCTTGCAGCTCGCGCCCACGAACATGTCGTGGCCAGCCTGGTCGCCCATGAAGCGCCAGCGCATCCACCCGATGTAGCCCTCCTGGGCCTTCGCCTGTCCCGCGACGCGATTGTGATCGATGCCGGCGAGCGCGGCGCCGAACGCGGGCTGCGTCGATCCGGTCACCGCGCTGCTGATGGACGTCCAGTTGAAGGTGGTGTCCGCGTCGCCGCCGATCACGCCCCATGGCGCCTTCAGGTTCTTGACGTTGCCGTTCGACGCGAAGACGAACGTGGACGTGATACGCGCGTTGCTTCCGACGGAGATCGCCCCGGCGCCGCCGAGCGAGTATCCGGTCGAGCCGATCTTCGTCGTGTCGATCTTGCCGCAGTCTCCGCTGGACGGATCGTTGGCCAGGCGTACGACGTAATCGACCGCGGCGTTCATCTGCGCAGCGGTCACTTCCGTTTGTTCGGGAGCAACGACGACGAATCCGTATGTCGCCACGCGCGAGAGGAACCCTTGCCAGATGTCGACGGTGTTCGTGTGGCCGTTGCCCCACACGAGGATTGGATGCGTGACACCGCCCTGCCCGTACTTCGCGGAAGCGGGACGAAAGATGGCGACCTTGTCGGTGCCGAGCACGGCGTCGCCGGTGTTGCGCGTGACGACCGCCGGGCCGAACCCGCCGTCGCGCGCCGTGTAGTCGGCCATCGGCGCGAACGGCGCGCCCGTCGCTCCGCTGCACATGCCGCCCGCGCCCGTGGAGCCGGCAGCACCAGTCGTTCCAGCGACGCCGGTCGTTCCGGCGACGCCGGTCGTTCCCGCGGCGCCCGTCGTGCCGCCGCGTCCGGTTGTTCCCGCCGCGCCGTTCGTGCCGGCGGTGCCGGTCGTCCCTGCGGCGCTGCTCGATCCCGCAGCGCCGGTCGTCCCTGAAACACCGCTCGCGCCAGCGGCGCCGCTCGTACTGCCGCCGTTTCCGCCGCACGCAGCGAGAACCAGCGGCAATGCCCACGATGAAAGGGTTCGGACAAGGCTCGGATGTCGGCTGCACGTCGTTCGTGGCTTCATGGGACCTCGATTGCGGTGAATGCGCTTCCGCAGGTAGTTCCAGTTGCGCGCGGAAGTGGTTCACCGCCGCACAACCGTCGCGCTACGGCATCGGATGGCGCTGGAAGAATTCCCACATCATCGGGCTCGCTTTGAAGTCGGTGACGCCGTAGGTGGGCCCGCCCCCCGGTCCACAGTTGCTGTCTTCGGGCCAGCAATGGCCCATTCCGGTGACCGTGCAGAACACGACCTCGGCGCCCTCGCGACAACCTCCGTACGTCACGCACTTCGTCGAGCCCATGTTGTAGGTTTCCATGGGCGTGGTGCTGCAACCGTTGCGCATGACCCAGCCATTGACGTCGGGTTGCGCGCTCGAGTACGGGATGGTCATGTCCTGGGTGCCGTGCACATAAAAGAGTGAGACCGCGCGCGGGGTCGAACGGCATGACGCCCCGCCGGAGACACCGCCCACCGCCGCGAAAACGTCGGATGCCTGGCATCCCAAGTACTGCGACATCATCGATCCGTTCGAGATGCCGGTGGCGTAGACGCGCTTCGGATCGATGCACGCGTGGCTCTCGACGTCGGCGACGACGGCCTTGAGGAATCCGACGTCATCGGGCGCGGCGGCGCACCCGCCGATGGTGAAGCCCGAGTTCCAGCAGTCGACACCCTGCGGGTAAACGACGATGAACCCGTTCTGATCGGAGACCGCGTTCATCTTCGACCAGGAGCGAACCATCGCGGTCGTGTTGTGGGCGCCGTGGATCGTCATCACCAGCGGCACGGCCGTCGTACCTGTGTAGCTGGCGGGAATATGGATGTCGTAGGTACGATCGAGCCCACCGAACATCAGCGCCAGCTTCTGCTGATCGCCAGGCTTCCATCCGCCCGCCGGGCATGATCCAGGAGCGCCGCTGCCTCCGGTTCCGACGGAGCCGCTCGCTCCCGAGCTGCCGGCGAGACCGCTGCTGCCGCCCGCGCCGCCCGCCGCGCCGATTGTTCCTGCGGCACCCGTCGTCCCCGCCCTGCCCGTCGTACCAGCGGCGCCTGTGGTACCGGCGGTGCCGGTCCCGCCGCCCCCGGTGCCGCCGTCGCTCGATGCGCCTGGACCGCAGGCGACGATCCACGATGACGATGCCCACAAGCAGATGGATAGAAGGCAAACCTTTCGGTCACGCGGAAACGTTGGTTCGTTCATGGAAGCCTCGGTGTGGGGCGCGCTGCGCGCTTCGGTAGTGAGTTCCAGTTGGCTCCCAAACTGGTTCACCCGCCGACCGATCCCACGTGCGACAACGCGGGGAGCGAGCTGCGCGCCCCCTCGAGTCAGTTCCGCTCGTAGAAGGTGATGCTCACGCCGCCCGCTCCGCTGCCCGGAGCGGAGCTCAGGAACTTTCCCGTGGCGAGAAACGCGAACGATCCGTCGGTGCGGGCCTCGAAGACCGGCGTCAGTCCGTTGATCGGTCCGCAGTTGCGCACGATGATGAACTCGCCGTTGCTCGGCGACAGCGTGTACCGGGCGTCGAGCGTGGTGCCGCCCGACGCGGCGAGCTGGTAGTCCGCGCCGCCGTTCAATATCTTGCCAGACACCTTGCCGGTCGTCGTTCCCCCGGTGATCGGGATGATGTTCCGGCTGCCGCGCTTGGCGTTGCTCACGGCGACGGTCGATCCGAGCGTGACGTTCTCGGTGAACACGGTCGCGCCGTTGCTGCCGCTCGCGGTCACGCAGTTCCACGACACGTTGGGGACGCCCGCCGGATCCTTGAGCTGCACCTTCGGATCACCGACGGTCACCTTGGATACGTCATAGACGGCGAGCGTGATCTTGCCACCGGTCGCGTCGACCACGCGCGTGCCGACGAGCTTGGTGGTGTTGAGCCAGGCGTACGAGCCCGACGTCGGAGCCTCGACGTCGGGGACGATGCGCACGACGGAATCTCCCGCGGCTGCAACGCCGCAGATGCGCGTGAAAATGGTGACGTTGTCGCTCGTCTTCCAGATGAGGACTTCTTCCAGCTCCGTGGCCCCCGTCGCCAGCGTCAGCTCGTAGTCGAGCCCGCCGGTAAGGACCGTGCCCTTCAACTTGTCGCCGGTGATCGTGCCACCGGACACGTCGAGCTGGCGGCGGTGGCCGAACTGGGTGCTGCCGACGTCGTGTGTCGCGCTGACCGTGAGCGCCACGCTGAACGCGAGCGTGCCGGCCGTGGGCGGCGGAATGCCGTCGGGCAGGGAGCAGGTCCACGAGGGGTCGGGAACGATCGTTGCGGTATCGCTGCCGGTGCCGCCGCCCCCGCT
>DATMZL010000171.1:0-3159 GCA_035607075.1 Polyangia bacterium | reverse complement strand
ATCCGCTCGATGTTTCGCCGCTGTGCGTCGATCACGCGGGCATCCGCAAAGGTGGTGGCCTGGTCACGGCGCTGAGAGGGGGTCACGCCGCCACCTTGTTCTGGATGTGGTGGAGAAGCTGAGCGCCTACGAGCTCGGTGTACGCCGGCGGAACGGCCTCGTTGCACTCGGCCTTTGTCGCCCACGGCATCCCCATGATCCGGCGCACTTGATCCGCCGTCCCCTTGTATGTTCTGCCACCCTTGCCGTCCGTTCGTGGCTTGTGAGTGGGTCCGCCCCCGGACACGTCCATTACCGGCAGGAGCGAGGCCCACGCGGGATCGGGCTTTCCCGCCGACTTCCAAGTACACGCGCAACCGCGACCGACCAGCGGCCAGTTCGTCTCGAACAACCGGTGCCGCCGAAGCCGGTAGCCATCGCAGACCAACCCGCGTTCGGTTCCACAGACGGTCACCGGGTCGAGCAGCGGTGCGCCCTCCACGTTCTCGATCACGTAAGGCAGCCCGATCGCCTGAAGGAGCTCACGGACGGGCTCGATCAGACGCGGGTGGTCGTCGGCGTTGCCGTTGCGGTAGGCGAGATCGCTATATGCCTGACACGGAGGGCTCGCATGGATCGCGTCGAACGCTCCGTCATACAGCCACGACTCGTCCATCACTGTAAGCAGCCGGATCGCGTCGTCCTGCCAGAACTCGAACGGGTAGTTCGGCTGCAGATTGATGTCCACCCCGACCACGTCGAACCCCGCCCGGTGGTAGCCCATCCCGGCACCGCCGGCACCACAGAACAGATCCAACAGGCGAGGACGCCTGACGCCACTCGAAGCAGGGGAGGGCAACGCGGCCCCACCGCCGTTTCCCCCGAGGCTCAAGTCCCCGGTCGGTCCCCCTGCTTCCAAAGGCGCGAAGTGCCTGCTTAAAGGCGAATCCGCGGTGCCGCTAACGCGGGTTCGATTCCCGCCGCCTCCAAAATCCCTGCAAATCGCCTCGGGCGGGGGGAACACTTTAGTTCTCCTCGCCCTTCATCGTCCGCAACGCCGCCGCCAGATCCGCCGTGTCGAGCTGCGCGTACATCGACGTCGACCGGATGTCCTTGTGACCCAGGAGAAGCTGCGTCAGCTTGAGGTCGTGCGTGGCCCGGAGAAGCTCCGTCGCCGCCGTATGCCTGCCCCGGTGCATATTCATCCCCGCGGTCGTACCCGTGTCGACGACGCCGGCGCGCTCGAGGCAGCGATACCACCACAGATGAACGAGCTTCCCAGTCGGGGCGCTGCGGTTGTGATACCGGCGCACGACGTCGGCGTACCCAACCTTCTTGCCGCGGCCGAGGTCGAGCACCTCCGACGCCTCGTCGACCGGTACGCGCATCCGCCGCGTGTCCTGCCGGTACAGAAGGAAGTCGTCATCAGCCCACTCCACCAGGAGGTCGAGCTCTCCGAGCCGCCGCCAGATCCACGCTTCGGTGACAGGCAGCGGATAGATCCGTCCGCCCTTCGTCTTCACGGTGACGAGACGCCGCTCGAAATCGAAGCTGCGACGCTGCAACCGCATGATCCCGCCGCGACGCAACCCGTACTTCAACACGAGCGCGGTGCCGACGATGTCAGCGGGGTAGGTCTGCGCGGTGATGATCGCCTCGACGAGCGACGGCGGGAACGTCTCGATACTCGTGTCGCGCTTCTTGGGGACGGCGATCGCACGGGCCGGGTTGCCTGCGAGGCCACGCTCACGGACAGCCCACTCGAAGAAGTCGATCAGGATGCTGCGGACCTTCGCCCTCGTGCGCGCGGAGACGTCGTCGCCGTTCGTCTTCGTCGTCCAGTGATACGCGATGAACTCACGGAGCCGCTCCGTCCCAACTGGGGGGGCGAGGCCGGACAGCTCGAGGTCGGCGAAGAACAGCGCCAGCCGGGCGAGAGTCGCCTCGTAGTCCCGCATCGTGTCCTGCGTGGCGCCCCACTCGTTCTTCTTCCAGCGGTAGTAGCGCGAGACTTCAAGGCCGAGCGGGGTCGCGCGGTAGGCGCGATCCTTCAAGGCGTCACGCATGATCGGTGCCGCCTCCGCGAGTGTCAAGGCTTCGACGCTCACCAGCGCATCAGCCCCGCGGCGAGCATCGCGCCGAAGCACACGCCGGCGATGAACACGAACCCAATCACGGCAGGAGCCCCAGCCAGCGGCCGAACGAGATCCCGAAGTACACGCTGATCGCGGCGCCGACGAGGAACGCGCGAATCACGGGCGCCACGGCTTCCTGACGCAACGCGGGCAGGGACGGCCCTTGCGACAGTCGGGGCAGCCGCTCACGCCGCCACCCCGGGGGACGTGGCGGACGGTGTTTCTCGAGGGAGATCGAGACCCCGTTCCGGGTTCTCCCCGGACACCATGCCGTCCGCCAACCTTGACCGGCCACCCTCACGGACAACCCGAATCGTCTGATCGAACGCCTCCGCCAGCCGCGGATCATGCGCGACGAGCATCACCTTCGGCACCCGTGCGTTCAGCTCGCGCAGGATCTCCACCAAAGCCTCCATCCCCGCACCGTCGAGGAACTGCGGCTCGTCCACGACCAGGAGGTCCGATGCACGGTCGCGGCCGGCGAGGAACTCCGCCAACGCCAGCGCGATCGACAACGCGATCCGGGTCTTCTCACCACCGGAGAAGTGCCGGTACTCCTGCTCGTCCCCGTTGTCCCACACGACCTGGACGTACAGCTCGTCCTTCGCCCCACCGGACTTCTTCGCCCTCTCCGTCTGGAACTGCACACGGCAGCCAGCACCGAGCCGGGACAGCGTCCTCGACGCCGCCTGCTCGATGTGAGGCAGCGCGACGTTCTCGAGGTAGCGGGCGGGCAGCCCGTCGCGGCCGTAGGCGCGATCGAGGATCGCAAGCTGATCGACGTTCGCGAGCAGCTTCTCGCGCGCCTCACGCTTCTCTTTCGTCGACTCATCGAGCTTCTGGAGACGTTCCAGCTCGACACGCGCCCTAGTCGCCCGCTCAGCCGCCTCCTGCACCTTCCCCTTCGCTTCGTTGACGCGCGCCCGCGCGTCGAGCCCGGCCTGCTGGATCAGCCGAACCTCGTCCTCGTCGGGTGCGGGGAGCCGCGCCAGCCGCTTCTCAGCGGTGGCGACGTCGGCGCGGAACCCGGCGAGCTTCGCGAGAG
>DATMZL010000327.1:0-2971 GCA_035607075.1 Polyangia bacterium | reverse complement strand
GGACGTGCCAGGGTTCGATGGCCTGGCGGAGCTCCAGCGCGATGCCGTGCGCCGCCATCGATCCGAGCAGCGGAAAGCGGAAGTCCTGGTGCACCTTGAACCAATCGGTCGCGAATGGGTAGCCGGCGTTGCGGAGATCGGCGAGCACGTCGTCGAAGTCCTGCGCCACGAAGTGCGGCAGCGTGAAGCGGTCGACCAGGCCCGTCCCCCAGCGCACCGGCTTGCGGCGGTACGGGGCGCGCCACATCCAGGCGCAGAGCGCGCGGACGACCAGCTGCTGCGCCAGGCTCATGCGCGGGTGCGGCGGCATCTCGAACGCGCGCAGTTCGACCAGGCCCTGCCGGCCAGCGGCGCTGTCCGGGCTGTAGAGCTTGTCGATGCACAGCTCGGTGCGGTGCGTGTTGCCGGTGACGTCGACGAGGATGTGGCGAAAGATGCGATCGACCAGCCAGGGCGGCGCCGTGGCCTCCGTCGGCACCTGCGCGAACGCCAGCTCCAGCTCGTGGATCGCGTCGCCGCGCGCCTCGTCGATGCGCGGCGCCTGGCTTGTTGGTCCCACGAACAGCCCCGAGAACAGATACGACAGCGACGGGTGATTGACGAAGTAACCGGCCAGGCTGCGCAGAAGATCGGGGCGGCGCAGGAACGGGCTGTCGGCGGGCGTCGGGCCGCCGAGCACGATGTGGTTGCCGCCGCCGGTTCCCGTGTGCCGCCCGTCGAGCGCGAACTTCTCGCAGCCGAGTCGGCAGAAGCGCGCCTCCTCGTAGAGCGCCGACGTCATCTCCTCGAGATCGACCCAGGACCGCGCCGGGTGGACGTTGACCTCCAGCACGCCCGGATCGGGCGTCACCGACAGCTTTTCGAGGCGGTGATCGGGCGGCGGCGGGTAGCCCTCGAAGCGCAGCGGCTGATCGCGGGCGCGCGCGACGTCCTCGACGGCGGCGATCAGCGCCAGCCATTCCTCGAGGAACCCGACCGGCGGAAGGAAGACATGCAGGATCCCCTCGCGGACCTCCACGCAGAGCGCCGTCCGCACGACGCCGTCGTCGGCGACGTGGCCCGCGCGCGGCACGCCGCGCCCGACGCCATTGCTCGGGCCGTTCAGGGGGCGTCCCTGCGGCGTCTGAGGGACGACGCGGGTCAGCGGCGGACGCGCCAGCAGCGGATCGCGTTCGTAGATCCAGCTGCGCGCCGCCTCGGGCTCCCAGGGCAAGCTGTCGAGCGGCAGCCGAAAGCCGAGCGGCGAGTCGCCCGGAATCAAAAACAGCGGGTCGGCGCGCCGCGCCCAGTCGCCGGTTTCCCAGGCGACCGTCGCGAACCCGGCGTCGGCGTCCGCGGTGGACGCGCGCAGCGGTAGCACGTGCCCCGCGACCTCGCCCAGGCCCGCGCCGAACACGCGCGCCAGCCGCGCCCGCTCGGTCTCGTCGTCGAGGCGGTTGTCGAGCACGTCGACGTTGGGCGGCAGCCGGCGCTCGCGCCAGAGGTAGTAGTAGACGTCCTCGTACGCGGGCAGCACCTTGGCCGCGTCGACGCCCAGGCGGTGCGCGAGCGCGCGGATGAACGGCTCGCTCGCAGCGCCGTCGGCGGTGCGCGTCGGGACGTCCTTCGCGAACAGATTGGCGTCGCGCCAGATCGGCTCGCCGTCGCGGCGGAAGTAGCAGGCGAAGGCCCAGCGCGGCAGCGGTTCACCCGGGTACCACTTCCCCTGGCCGTGGTGGAGGGCGCCGCCCGGCGCGAACCGCGCGCGCAGCCGGCGCAGCAGGCGATCGGCGGACGCGCGCTTGGCCGGGCCCAGCGCGGCGGTGTTCCATTCGGGCGCGTCGCGATCGTCTATCGACACGAACGTCGGCTCGCCGCCCATCGTCAGGCGGACGTCCAGCCGTTCGAGATCGCGGTCGACGTGGCGACCGAGCGCCTGGATCGCGTTCCATTGATCGTCGCGATAGGGCTGCGTCACGCGCGGCGTCTCGCCCAGGCGGCGCACGCGCATCTCGAACGTGAACTCCTCGCCGATGCGATCCGCGGCGGCCGATCCCGCCCATGAATACGAGCCCGAGATCGGCGCCGCCGTGGCAGGCAGCGCCGTGCACGCGAGCGGGATGTGCCCCTCGCCGGCCAGCAGGCCGCTGGTCGCGTCGAGGCCGATCCAGCCAGCGCCGGGTAAGTAGACCTCCGTCCACGCGTGCAGATCCGCGGCGTCCTCGCTGACGCCCTTCGGTCCATCGATGGCGGCGATGTCCGGCTTCAGCTGGATCGAGTAGCCCGAGACGAAGCGGGCGGCGAAGCCGAGGCGCCGCAACACCGTGACCTCGAGCCACGCGAAGTCGCGGCACGACCCGTGGCCGCGCACCAGCGTCTCCTCGGGATCGAACACGCCCGGCTCCATCCGGATGTCGTAGCGGAGGCGCTGCGACAGCTCGCGGTTCACGTCGACAAGCACGTCGACGCTGCGCCGACCCGCCTGCACCACACCCGCGCGCAGCTCGTGGATCAGCCCGGCGACGCGCGGCCCGATCGCCGGCGGTTCCCGGTACGGGGCCAGCTCGCGCGCGAGGAGATCTTCGTAGGCGAACGGGTACTTCTCCGCGTACCCCTCGATGAAGAAATCGAACGGGTTGATCGTCGCCATCTCGGCGATCAGATCGACCTCGACCATCAGCTCGCGGGCCGGCTGCGGGAACGCCAGCCGCGCCTGATGGTTCCCGAACGGATCCTGCTGCCAGTTGAGGAAGTGCTGCTCTGGCTTGATGCGCAGCGAATAGCTGGGAATCACCGTCCGGCAGTGCGGCGCCGGCCGCAGCCGCACGACGTGCGGCGCCAGCGACACCGCGCGGTCATAGCGGTAACGGGTGGCGTGAGTGAGCGCGACGCGAATCGACATCGAACGACCGCCCCACGCTACCCGAGGACCGGTTAACGCCCGTTTACGGCTCGGTCAAGAACACGAAACTTCCCCGCCGCGGTGAAGACG
>DATMZL010000191.1:0-4153 GCA_035607075.1 Polyangia bacterium | reverse complement strand
GCGCGGCGCGCGAGCATCTTCACCTTCGGCGCGAACGCCGGCTGCTTCTCGGCCAGTTCGTCCAGCGTCGCGAGGTGCGCCTTCTTGCGCGCCTTCTCGACCTCCTCGCGCACCTTCGCGAGGCGCCGTTCGTCCTTCTTGAGGTCGGCGGGCGCCACGTACGTCACCGTCTCGACGGCGTCGATCGCGTCGGCGCTTTCCTGGTCGTGACACGGGTGCTGCTCGTCGCCGACGAAGCGCGCGCGCAGCACGGAGATCGACGGCGGGATCCCATACAGCTCGAGGTAGTTCTTCGCTCCGGGCTCGAGCGGCTCGCCGTCCTCGTCCAGCTCGTCGTTCGCGAGGCCCAGGAAGATGCGGCGGTAGCGATTGGCCAGCGGCTGGCCCTCGGGCGTCGTCATCTCCTCGAAGATGAACGGCGTCCAGTCGTCGGAGAGATCGAGCAGCGTGTACCCTGCCCCCTCAGCGGCGTCGGCGTCGATCCAGCGCTCTTCCCCGTGACCGGGCTCGCCCACGATCAGCAGCGCGCGCTTGTCGGGAGGAAGATCGGCGCGCGGCTTCCGCGCTTCCTCCTCGGAGACGTGCGCGCGCGGCGCGTTCTTCGCGCGCGGCGGCACCGCCGTCGTTGTCTGGGTCGGCGTCGCGGTGTTCGCTGCCGTCCGCGAATCCCCGGAGTGGCTGCCCGGCGTCGAGGCGCCGCTGCAGCCGCAACCGGCGGCGACCAGCACCGCTATCGCGAGTGGGTTCTTCCCCCGCATTCGCCCCGAACATACCAACCATCCGCGGAGGTGGCGAAAGAACTTCCTTCGGGCTCTGACGCGGCGTTGACTTTCGCGTCTTGGTTTTACGTAAAAAGTAGAGCTACGGCATCGCGATCGCGTGGGGGAGCGCGAGCTCTGCTTGCGCGAGCCCGTCGCGGGGGGAACGGGACCCTCTCAGGGTCCCGTCGAAAACGGATCGCCGGGCTTCGTGACGGCACGCAGACGGGCCTTCACCTTCGTCACGAACTTCGGGCCTTCCTGCACCTGCATCTCGAGCGCGACCGGTCCCAGCCCGGGCGCAAACACCGTGCGCGTGACGCGCGCGGGATCGGCGCGCGTCACCTCGACCACCACGCACCCCGCGTACCGACCGACGGAATCGACGTTCAGCTCCTCGTCGATCGAGGCGATGCGCGCGCGCCCGCCGGCGACCGTCCACTCCGCGCCCTGCTTGATCGGATCCTTTATGACGTAGTCGCCGATCGCCGTCCCCTCGAACTGCGCGATACCGTCGGGCGCCACCACGTACGACAGGCGCTCTTCGCCGGCCTGGACGACCGACACCTTTTCCTTCACCTGGACGACCGCATACGTCGCGAGGATGTTGGTCCCGTCCTGCTCGACGTCGTAGGCCCACTTCCAGCCGTCGGCCAGCGGGTAGTACTCGGCGGCGGTGATCCCGGCCCGCGGCCGGATCACTTCGGGACCGCCGCCGCTCGTCGCGCACGTGGCGAACGACAACGACAGCGACGCGAACAACAGCAAGCACAGCCGCGGGTGGTACATCGAGGGTGCTGTCAACATCGACGGATCATCAGAGGTTCTCAAGAATCTGAGATAGGATGACACTCCAGCCGCGTTCCGCCGTCCCGATTGCTTGCGACCGCCGTCGCGCAACGTGGTACGACCCTTGCTTCGGGCCTGGAAGCCGCTCATGCGTAGTCTCGTCAGCCTCGCCGCTCTCGCCGCGTTCGTGACGCTGGCAGCGGGCACGTTCGCTCCGTCGCTGGCGCGCGCGCAGTCGGCCGACGCGCTGCAGACTGAACGGGCGCGCTTGCGCGCGCAGCTCGACAAGGTGAACGCCGAGATCGACGCGCTCAAGCGGGCCGGCGGCGGCGTGCGCGACGACTACCGCCTGCGCGCGCGATTGGCCGATGCGGAATCGCTGGCGCGCCGGCTGATCGACATCGAGGCGCGCCTCGGCATCCGGGTCGAAGGCGCCGCGAAAGTGCAGCCGCCGCAGCCGCCGCCCACGGCCGAGCCGACGGACGGCCCCGCCGATCTCGACGCAAAGGCGGACATCCTCGCCGATCAGTCGCGCCGGGTCCGGGCTCAGGCGGACACGCTGGGACGCCGCGCCGCCGATGCGCGCGGCCGGCAAGAGCTGCGCAAGCGCGCCGCCGATCTCGATCGCGACCCGTTCGCGCCGATGGAAGGTTCGAAGCGGCGCGTAGCCAGCAGCGCAGGCCCGACGGCGACGTTGCCCGCGATCAGCGGCAACCAGGGCGTCAACACCGGCAGCAGCCCGAGCAAAGGCAGCGCGGACGCCGCCGGACCGTTGACGCCGTCGACGCCGAACCCGGGGGCGAACGCGGGGGCGAGCGCGCCGCTGTCGACGCAGCTCCGCGATCTGCTCGACACGGCGACGCTGACGGACATTCGCCGCCTCGAGATGGCGGGCGCGGGCGCCGGCTCGCCGCAAGCGCTGGAACGGGCCGCGGCGGCGCTGCGCGCGCGCGCCGACTGGCTCGACGGGCAGTCCCGTGCGATGCGCACGAAAGCGCAGACGCAAGCGAAGTCGGCGACGAAGTAACGCACGAGAACCCGACGCGGGTACACTGCGTCGGAATGCGGGGGCAGGGACGCGCGCAAGCGTTGATGCTGATCCCGCTCGCGCTCGCCGCGGCTTCAGCGAGCGCGCAGGACAGCGGCGAGCCGCCGCCCGACAACGAGCACTACCAGCTGCGCGGCGAGCTGGGCGTCGAGTACGACAGCAACGCCCACCGTGTCGAGGAGGTCGCCATCTCCGGCGGCGGTCCCGTCATCCGATCGTTCCTGCAGCGGCTGGTGCTGAGCGCCCAGGGCGCCGATCAGGTCGCGCCCCGTCACGCGATCGCCTGGTCGGCGACCGCCGCGGGGAAGATCTTCGACGCGCCGGCGGCGCGCAGCGAGAACGTCGCGATCGCGCAGTCGTCGCTGGTGTGGCGCACGGCGCTGGGCGGACACACCTGGCTGGCGCCGTCAGGCACGTACTACGAAGCCTTCCAGAGCTGGGCGCCGGAAGGCGATCCCGCGGGCGAGCGGCGCGACTTTCGCTCGCTGGCGCCGACGCTGGAGCTGCGGACCGGGCTCACCGACAGCGTCGATCTCGGCGTCACGGCGGGATACCGCTGGCTGCTGTTCAAGCCCGATCGCGACTTCGACTTCAACGGTCCCACCGCGGGCGTGAACCTGCGCTGGCTCCACGACACGGAATCCGGATCGGACTGGGAGGCGCGCGCCGGCGCGGCGGTCGAATACCGCGGCTTCGCCGGCCTCGCGCGCATCGGCAACTGTCCCCCCGACAGCCTGCCTTGCCCCGGCACCGAGCTGCGCAACGACAACTTCCTGATGGCGGAAGCAGACGTGACCCGCACGGGACGCGTTCTGGCGGGCGTCGGATACGCATTCCACCACAACGGTTCGAACAGCTTTGGCGAGACGCTGATCCGGCACATCGCCATCGCGCGCGTGGCCACCGCGCTGCCGCTCGGGCTGTACCTCGCGGCGCGGGCCGATCTGTCGTTCGTCTTCTACCGGGACTCGATCCCCGTCGCGCGGGTGACCGACATGGCGCCGACCGTCGCCGGCAAGCCGTTCGTCAACATCGAGGAAGAGAACCGAAGCAGCGTGCGCGTCGACCTGTCCCGCGACGTCGGCGCCCGCCTGCGCGCGCTGCTTCGCTACACCTTCTACGCGAACGAGCTGGGCAGCAGCGGCGGCACCTACCGCCGCCACACGCTGCTGCTCTCCCTCGCCTTCGTCCTCGAAAAGTAACTAACGCACAAGATCGATAAACCCTCTCCCCGCGCAGCGGGGAGAGGTGGGTGAGGGGTTCCTTACATCATGCCGCCCATGCCGCCCATGCCGCCCATCCCACCCATGCCGCCGCCGCCGGGCGCGGGGGCCGGCGCTTCCTCTTTCGGGCGCTCGACGACCAGCGCTTCGGTCGTCACCAGCAGCGACGCGACCGACGACGCGTTCTGCAGCGCCGAGCGCACCACCTTGGTCGGGTCGATGACCCCGGCCTCGACCAGGTCCTCGAACTCGTCCGTGGCCGCGTTGTAGCCGAACGCGCCCTTCCCCTCGCGTACGCGGTTCACCACGATCGACGCCTCCTTGCCGGCGTTGAG
>DATMZL010000202.1:0-5047 GCA_035607075.1 Polyangia bacterium | reverse complement strand
CACCCGCGCCGCCCGCGCCGCCCGCGCCACCGCGACCGCCGGCGCCCGCGCCGCCTGTGCCGCTCGTGCCGCCGCGACCGCCGGCGCCCCCCGCGCCTCCACCGCCGCCGCGTCCAGCGGTCCCCGCAGCGCCGCTGGTGCCGCCCGTTCCGCCCCGGCCAGCGACGCCCGCGCCGCCTCCACCTGTCGCAGCCCCCGCGGCCCCTCCCGTCCCTGCCACGCCACCCGACCCTGCGACCGGCGCGCCGGTGCCGCCGGCTGCATCGCCTCCCGTCCCACCAGCCGCGCCACCGCCCGTCCCGGCAACCGCTCCCGCCACGCCGCCGCCCGTTCCAGGCGTCCCGCCGACGCTGCTGCCCGCCGCGCCGCTTCCACCGCTGCCACCGACAACGCCGCCACCTCCGCTCGAGCTGGCGCAGCCGACCCCAAAGATCACAACAAATACGAAGGCTTCAGACGCTGAGGCACGCCGCATATGTCTTTAATGTGCCGCGACGGCTGAAATGTGATCAAAAAAAGCAGTGGTACAGTCGCCGCCACGGATGATCGGGGAGTCGATCGGCAGCTACCGGATCGTGGCCAAGCTGGGTGAGGGCGGCATGGGCGCCGTGTACCTGGGCGAGCACCAGCACATCGCCCGCAAGGCCGCGATCAAGGTTCTGCTCCCCGAGTTCTCCGCCAACCAGCAGATCGTCGCGCGCTTCTTCAACGAGGCGCGCGCGACGTCGCTGATCCGCCACCCGGGCATCGTCGAGATCCTCGACTGCAGCGTGCTGCCCAACGGCAACGCGTACATCGTGATGGAGTTTCTTTCGGGCGAGAGCCTGGGCGGCCATCTGCGCGACAACAAGCAGCCGCTGCCGCCGAGCCGCGCGCTGTTCCTCGCCCGCCACATCGCCGACGCGCTGGCGGCGGCGCACGACCAGCGCATCGTTCACCGCGACCTGAAGCCCGACAACGTCTTCCTCATGAACGCGTCGGAGGCGGCGCCGATCAAGATCCTCGACTTCGGGATCGCGAAGCTGATGTTCACGGGCTCGCAGGAGGGCCACTACAAGACGCGCACGGGCAGCATCATGGGCACGCCGGTGTACATGTCGCCCGAGCAGTGCCGCGGCGCCGGCGAGGTCGATCACCGCACCGACATCTACTCGCTCGGCTGCATCCTGTTCGAGATGCTGTGCGGCCGGCCGCCCTTCACCTTCGAGGGTTTCGGCGAGCTGATCCACGCGCACCTCGCGACGGTGCCGCCGCGGGCGCGATCGATCGAGGCATCGGTTCCGGCGGCCGCCGACGCGCTTGTCGCGCGCTTGCTCGCGAAGTCGCCCGACGAGCGACCGCAGACGATGCGCGATCTCGTGGCCGAGCTGGACGCGATCGCCGGCGCTTACGGATCGGCGGTGCGCGTATCAGACCGTCCGGTCGCGTCGCGTCCTGTCGCGCAAACGATCCCCTTGCCGAGCAACGCGCGCCAGCCCGAGACGCCGCCCGTGAAGACGACACTGGGATCGGCCACGGGCGAACGCGGCGTCACCAACGACGCGCCGATTCCGCGCACGCGCAGCCGCTGGCCGCTCGCGGTCGTCGCGCTGGCCGGCATCGCCGGCGCGGTCGGGCTCTGGATGAAGAGCCTGCCCGCGAACGAAATGCACCCGGGCGGCCCCGCCGCGGCCGCCGCTGCGCCTGCGCCGACGCCGGTTCCCACGCCCGCGCCAGCGCCGGCGCCCGCCCCCGCGGCCGTTCCAGCGCCCCCCACGCTGCCTCCCAACCCGATACCCGCGCCCATTCCGACAGCCGCGCCCGCGCCGAGCGCGGCCGCTCCGGTTGCCGTGCGCGTCGCGGCGGCGCCCACGGCCCCCGCACCGAAGGCGGCCCGCAAGGTCAAGGTCGTGATCACATCGGATCCGGCGGGCGCCGACATCTGCCTCGCCAAGGATCACCGCCTCCTCGGCAAGACGAAGCTCGAGTGGAGCGCCGATCGCAGCTCGCGTTCAACGAAGCTGCTCGTCCGCAAGCGCGGCTATCGCGGCCAGGAGATCTCCGTCGAGACCGAGCACGATGCGCAGAAGCAGATCACGCTGCACAAGCTCGGCCCCGACGATCTCGACGACACCGACAACTGCGAACGTCGTTAACGCGCTCAGCAGCCGATGCCAGCTGGACACGGCCACATCGTATCGGGGGCGCAGCTCCAGGTTCGTCCAGCCGTGCAAACGCAGTAGCCGCTCTTGTCGGCGCCACCCGCATCGGAGAAATGCCCGCCCGGCAGTCCGCCGTAGCTGTTGCAGAGCATGCATTGCGTGACCGTGCAGGGTTGCCCGTGCTGCGGCGGCGTACCGCCCGGACAGCTCGCGTTCGCGGCGGCCGGGAGCTGGTAACAGGCGTAGTTGCGGTTCACCTCGAACGAGCAGCCGGACATCTCTGCGTACGTGCCGTTCACGCACGTCTCGGATTTTTCACCCAGGTCCTCGGGCCCACAGGGCTTGTAACAAAGCTGCAGGTCCGACGGGGTGCAGACGCCGTTCTTGACGACGCTCGCCGGACAGGTGGGCTGACGGGACGTCGTCGCGTTGGTGTAGAACGCGATGTTGTCGACGGTCAGCGTGCCGGTGCAGGCGCCGGTGCCTGTGCTCGACTTGTTGAACTGGAAGCCGACGCCCGTGAGCTTCCCGCGGTTCAACGCGGAGATGGGATTCGGCGAGATCGTCGGTATGGCGGCGAACGGCACACGCACCGTGCTGGTGGTGATCTCGTATTTCGGACCGAAGCAGGAGCCGGAGCAAAGGCCGCGATCGAGATCGGCGTTCAGGTTGCCGTGCTCTGCGTCGTCCATCCCGAGCACGACCTGGCAGTTGCCTGTCAGGCCGCTGACCGTGAACGAGACGCCGTCGTAGGCGCTGGCGTTCACGCAAGCAGGGCCGTCGAAGTACAGCGCATAGCCGTTGAACGGGTACATGTTGGACGCCGTCGGCGTCTCGATCGCGCCGCTGAACATCAGCGAGCCGCCGGTGAGCGCCAGCGTCCCGAGCGTGCCGCTCGCGAACCGGCCCGTCCCGCCGTAAAGGTTGTTCGGCGATCCGAACCTGAACTCGCCCGCATGCGCCGGATCGGGGACCGCGTCCGAGAAGTCGGTGATGCTCGCCTTCGGCGGCGGGTTGCTGACGCCGGCCGCGCAGGTCGGTCCCGTGGCGCCGGCGCGCGGATCGCAGGCGCCCTCCAGCCAGAAGCTGTCGACGAACGCCACGGCCGCCGTCGGCTTCTGCGGGTCGGGATTACCGCCCGGCATTCCAGCACCCGTCTGGATCAGAGCGCCGAAGTTGGTGACCTTGGCCGGATCGAAGCCGTTCCCTGGCGCCAGGTCGAGGACATAGTCGTGCCAGCCATTGCCCGCGGGAACGACGGTGTAGTTGCCCTTGAAATGGTAGCTACCGTCGTAGCTGTCGGCGTAGACCTGCACGCCCGGCGGATCGTTGGGGTTGGGATTCAGACCCGAAGCGATCTTGACGGCGACGTGCAGCTTCGTCGCGGCGGAGAGGTTCTGCACCGCCATGTTCGGGAGCGCCTTCTGGACGTCGACCAGCTGGTTGAAGTCGGTGAACGGCGCATCGACGCGCAGCGCGCCGCCGCTCGGCATTCCTTCGTTGGCGGTCCAGGCCAGCGTCGGCAGCGCTCCCGCCTCGCGGTTCACGAGGTTGCCGACATCGGGGTTGTAAGGATTGAGCACGAAGCCTTCGTTCGCTGTCGCGAACATCGCCAGCCGGCAGGGCGGAATCGTCGGCGGCATCCCGCCCGTTCCCCCGCTGCCGGTGGTTCCGCCGCTGCCCGTGGTGCCGCCGCGACCCGCGGTGCCGCCGGTGCCCCCCGTACCGCCACGCGAACCCGCGACGCCGGTCGTTCCACCGTGGCCCGCGGTGCTGCCGCCCGCGCCGCCGCGGCCCGCGGTGCTGCCGGCCGTACCGGCCGCGCCGCCGCCTGTGCCACCCATCCCGCCTGTCCCACCTGTCCCGCCCGTCCCGGTCGAGTCACCGTCGAGCGGGATCGTCAGCGCTAAACAGCCGGCCGCCAACGACGGAACGCTGACTGTGCTCGAACCGAGCGGCGCACGGTTCTCGAGCGCGGTGATCCGCACGTCGACTTTCTTACCGGCCGGGTAACCGTGTGGGAAATCGATCTCGATGGTCGCGACGGACGCGTTCGCCTCGTGGTCGCGGATGCTCGTCGTGGTCACGCCGTCGACCGTGACGTCGACGGTGACCTGATCGGCTGTCCTGGTCGATCCGCCGAACATGACGGTGACGAAGAGCGTATCGACCTTGCAGGCGCGCGTTCCGCCGCCGCAGCCGGCCAGCGCCGCGATCAGCGACACCGCGACGACCGCGCTCGATCGCGCGCGCATCATCAGTTTCCGTCCACCGGCGTGAGGGTCGAGGTCGGATCGGACGGCTCGCGCCGCGCGAGCAGCAGGGTGCTGACCACGGCTGCGACCACGACGCCGCCGAGGACGGCCCAGAACCAGGGCTTGCTCGTCACCGATCCGTGCTCGCCCTGTTCGGACGACTGCGCCGGCTGCGCGACCAGCACCGGCGCCGACTGCGCCGATGACGGCGGCGGCGCGCTCGGCACGGCGGACGGCGAGCCCGCCGTCGTCGGGACGATGGTGCTGCCTCCAGGCGTGCTGGCGACGGGCGCGCCCGCGCCGCCGGCCGCCGTCGCGCCACCGACGGGCGCGGGCGTCGTGGGCGGCGACGTCGCGACCGCGTGATCCTTCTCGATCGCCTGCTTCAGATTCTCGATGTGCTTTTCGATCTCGGCGCGCTTCTCGCTGCCGTACATGCGCAGGTAGCTCTGGTAAAGCTCGAGCGCGCGCTCCTTGTTGCCCGCCAGCCGATACGCCTGCGCGGCGTTGTACAGCACGGCCGCATCGGGCTTCAGCTCGAAGGACTTCTCGTAGTTCTCGGCGGCGACGGAGAAGCGGTTCAGCGCGAACGCCGCCGTCGCCTTGTCGAGGTACTCCCGCGCTTCGTCGGCTCTCTCAGCCTTCGCCTTG
>DATMZL010000544.1:0-4837 GCA_035607075.1 Polyangia bacterium | reverse complement strand
TGGCTTCAGCTCCGCGCTGTCGCGCAGAAAGCCGATCCGTTCCACGATCCGGCCGAGGTCGTTCGCGGACGCGGGCGGGTGGAACGCGAGATCCGGGCAGCCGTCTTCGTCCTGGTAGCCGTTCGGCGTCTCGGCGTCGGTTGGGCAGCTGTCGTTCGCATCGGTGATGCCGTCACCGTCGGTATCGGCGTCGCCGGACGGGCGCGCCTGGGTCGGAGGAACGGCGGTTGCTTCCGGGGACGCGGCGGGCGGCGGCGCGACGGTCGCCGTGCTCGCGCACGCCGTCAGGGCGAGACACGCCACCAAGACATGAATACTCACATGACGACGCTAACACGCAGCGCGCGGTCGGATGAAACGTTCACGCGGCGGCGCGCGTTCGCGCGGGACGCCGCTTCGGCGCGATGCACGGGCCGGCCAGCGCGTGCTCGACGTCCGCGCGAGCGACCGCGCCGATCAGCAGCGCGCCGAAGGTGACGGGCAGGACCGGAACGCGCGCCTGGATGAAGAGCTCGCGCGCCCGCGCCACCGGCATCGCGGGGTGCAGGCACGAATCGATCGGCGCCATCGTCGCTGCGACCTCGGCGTCGTCTGCGGCGGCCGCCAGCGCGCGCTCGTCGAGCACGCCGACGAGACGCCCGTCGCGCTCCACGAACAGATCCGCGACGCGCTTCAACGCCGCCACCTTGCGGGCGGCCGCGATGGAGAGATGTTCGGGGACGGCGGGGATCGTCAACGTACGGAGGTCGCCGACCCGCGCTTCGATCTGTTTCCGCGCCATGGTCCTCATCGCTTAAGGCCGGATCTCCCGATTGGGAAGGACGCGCTCGAACATGATCTGCATCTGCGTGCCCGCGCGCCGCCAGGCCGCGCGCGTCGTCCCGCGCGTCGCGGGCGCCGACCACGCGAGCACGGCTGCCGCGGTCAACGTCAACAGGGCCAGGCGTACCGGCGTCCACGCCTGATACCAGCGCATCCGGCGGATCAACCGCACCGTATCCCGGCCCGGATGCAGCACCGGCTGCAGGTCGACGGGGTCGCTGGGCACGCCCGGTTCGGCGGGCAGCGCGGGGACGGGCACGCCCACGACGATCGGCGCCGGCGTCCGCACGGGCGGCGGCTCGCTGATCGGATCCGTGAAGGCCGCCGTTCCGTCTCCCTGGATCGCCGCGCGCAGCGCGCTCGCGAATTCGAGCACGTTCGCGAAGCGATCGGCCTGCTCCTTGGCGAGCCCCTTCATGATGACGGCGTCGATCGCGGGGCTCAGCGCCGGCACGATCTGCGACGGCAGCACCGGCTCCGTGTGCACGACCTCGTACAGCACGGCGATGGCGTTCTCGCCGCGAAAGGGCTCGCGGCCCGTCAGCAGCGTGTACGCGATCGCCGCCAGCGAGAACTGGTCACTGCGGTGATCGATCTGCTCGCGCAGGCCGCACGCCTGTTCCGGCGACATGTACTGCGGCGTCCCGGCCACGCGTTCGCCGTCGGTCAACCGCGGCCGCCAGCTGGCCTGCGAGATCCCGAAGTCCAGCACCTTGACGAAGTCGGCGACGCCGGCGCCCGCGAGCAGCATGACGTTCTCGGGTTTGAGATCGCGGTGGACGACGCCGCGCGCGTGCGCGGCGTGCAGCGCGCTCGCGATCTGCTCGACGATGTCGGCCGCCGGCGCGCGGTCCAGCGCGCCCGCCGCCGTGATCCGCTGCGAGAGCAGCTTGCCCTCCAGCAGCTCCATCACGAGGTACGGGACGCCGCTGTCGGTCACGTTGAAGTCGAACACCTGCACGATGTGCGGGTGGCGCAGCGACGACGTGATCTCCGCTTCCTGGCGGAATCGCGAGAGCGCGTCGCCTTCGCGCACGAGGCTGCGATGCAGCAGCTTCACCGCGAAGCGGCCGGGCAGGCGCGTGTGCGCGGCCAGGTAGACCTCGCCGCAACCGCCTTCGGCGAGCGGGCGCACGATCCGATACGTCCCTTGCAGGACAATTCCGATCGAAAGCCCGCTGGTCGCCGGGCTGATCAGATCCCAGGGAAGGTCCGTGTGCGTTTGCGCGTCCATGTCGCCCATATCGCCCGGCTTCCGAATGCAGCGCGCGTGCCGGGCCGATGTTTCCGCGCGCGCCGACCAGCCGACGCGATGTTTGCGCGCACCGGTCCGAGACGATCTCGTGCCACCGGATCGCGCCGCGGTTCCTCGTCGGTAACGCGAGCTTCCTGGAAACGGCGCGCGAACGACCCGTGTGCGGACGGGACGTCCGGAAATCGAGCACTTAAGGACCGGCCGTGTCCTCCGAGGCGTCGGCGGCGCCGGCATCCATGCGGCCGGTAGCAACTAATTTCGTCGCTTGCGCTCCCACCAGACCGGGATGCCGGTCTCGGCGGAGCCGCCCGAACCACCGCCGCTCCCCGACGGCGGGACCAGCTCGTCGTCGGCGGTGTTCTTCGGAAGGTGGACGGCCAGCTTGTCCGCGGCCCAGGTCACGAGCGATTCGGCGTCGGGATGCAGGCCTCGCCGCGAAGAGACGATCAGCGTCCATCGATCGTTGATGCGCTTCTCGACCACGCAGCCCGGGCCTTCGCGGTTTGGCTCCGGCTTCTCGAGCTTGAACGACCACCATTCGTCGCGCATCGCGAGGTGCAGTTGCCCCTTGTTGTCGTCTTGAAGCATGACGCCCGCATCGAGCACGTCTTTCAGCGTGTCGACGATCGTCTGCGCCTGTTGCGAGAGCGAGAACTTGGCTTTCACGTCGCCTCGAAACACCTCGGGTTCGATCTTAAGCCCAGCCGCGGGTCACTGTCATCGTTACCTCGCCATCGCTTCGCGTTATCCTGAGGGACGATGAAACCAGACTTCGCTCAGCGTCCGGGGCTGTTCGCGCGCATGCGCACGGCGTCGTGGCGCGACATCCTCGTCGTCAGTTTGCCGACGGTGCTGATCGCAGCGGCGGCGGTCGGCGTCGCCGTGAAGGCCGCGCGCTTCGCGCCGCCGAACACGATCCGTTTCGCCAGCGGCCCTGACGGCAGCGGCTACCGGAACCAGGCCGAGAAGTACCAGAAGATCCTGGCGCGCGACGGCGTGAAGATCGAGATCCTGTCGTCGCGCGGTGCGCTCGACAACCTGGACAAGCTGGCGAACCCGGCGGTGAAGGTCGATGTGGGCTTCGTGCAGGGCGGGCTGGCCGAGGGCCGCGAGCTGCCGCACCTGGTGTCGCTGGGCAGCGTCTACCCGCAGCCGATGATGGTCTACTGCCGCCATCCGGAGCCGGTGGAGCTGCTGTCGCAGCTCAAAGGCAAGCGCATCGCCGTCGGTCCGGAAGGCAGCGGCGCGCGCGTGCTGGCGCTGAAGATGTTGAAGGCGAACGAGATGGATGGGCCGCCCACGGTGCTGCTGGACCTGACGGGCGACGAGGCGGCCAAGCAGCTGCTGGCCGGGACGATCGACGCCGCCTTCCTGATGGGCGATTCGGCGACGCCGTCGGTGATGAAGACCCTGCGCGGCGTGCCCGAGATCCAGCTGGCCAGCTTCCGCCAGGCCGACGGTTACCTGCGCAAGTTCCGCTTCCTGTCGAAGGAGACGTTGCCCGAAGGCGCGATGGACATCGCCAAGGATTACCCACCGCGTACGCTGACGTTGATCGGCCCGACGGTGGAGCTGGTGGCGCGCGACGACCTGCACCCGGCGCTGTCGGACCTGCTGATCCGCGCGGCGCGCGAAATCCACGGCTCGCCCGGGATGTTCCGCAACGCGGGCGAATACCCGGCGCCGCTCACGCGCGACTTCCCGATCAGCAACGACGCCGAGCGCTACTACAAATCGGGCGAGCAGTTCCTCTACAAGCGGCTGCCGTTCTGGCTGGCGAGCCTCGTCGACCGCCTGCTGGTCATTGTGCTGCCGCTGCTGGTCATCATCGTCCCGGCGACGCGCCTCGCGCCCGCGATCTACCGCTGGCGCATCCGGTCGCGCATCTACAGGTGGTACGGCGCGCTGATGGCGATCGAGCGCGAGATGCGCGGCACGCACACGCCCGAGCAGAAGGAGAGGGTGCACGCCCGCCTCGACGAGATCTCGCGCGCCGTCACCGAGCTACGCACGCCGGCGTCATTCGCCGACCAGCTCTACGTCCTCCGCGACCACGTCGCAGCGGTCCGGCGCCGGCTGGATGTGGCCGCGGCGAGCTGAGCGCGACAGTTCAGGGAAGCGGGTTCGCGTCTTCGAGCGCCCAGCCGGCGCCGGTCCAGCGGAGGATAGCCGGCGCGATCGGATAGGAGCGGCTCTCGAACGCGATCTGCGCCTGGCGGCGGAGCGTGCTCTGGTCGTCGGGGGCGGTGCTGGTCGTCCAGATGAGGATGTCGCGCGCGGGCGCGGCGGCGGTGAGGTGGCCGCCGGCGTCGGCGGCGATCTTCGACCACAGCTCGGGCAGCAGGAGGCGCGCGGTGCTGTAGTCGTCGGCGGCGCGGGTGATCTGCACGTTCGCCTTCGCCATCGCGACGGTCCGATCCTGGATCGGTTGCGTGCAGGCCTGGCGCAGGTTGGCGAGGCCGCGCTCGAACAGTGCGTCCGCGGTCATTCCCGATCCGGGGATCCGACTTTGCGCGAAGGGGGCGAGGGCGTCCGGCTTTTCCTCGGCGAGCATCTGGACGATCGGGCCGACCCAGGGGCGGCGTGCGACGTCGCCGCCTCCGAGCTTGGCGATCTCGATCTCCGACGAGAGCACGACGCGAAGCGCCCGCAGCGGGAGCTCGGGCTGAGGCTGTTGCTTGCGCGAGCACGCGGCGAGCGCGACGAGAGTCATCAAGAGACAGGGGCGAACCCGCATCCGGCGCAGAATACAGGCTCCGA
>DATMZL010001538.1:0-4693 GCA_035607075.1 Polyangia bacterium | reverse complement strand
CCCTCCGTGTACACGTTGCCGAGACACGGATAGTCGCCCTCCGCGCCGAGCGCGTCGGTGATGCAGGTGTCGAAGCAGTGCGTGATGGTCCCGGGGACGCCCATGCAGTCCGCCGCGGTCGTGCAGGTCTCGCCTGGCGCGCGCGGCCCGCTCGGCTCGTCGAACACGCGGGCGCACGGACCGCCGAGATCGCCGAAGTCCGGCACGCACGCGCGCGTCGCCGACAGCGCGCGCAGCTGGTCCAGGCACGCCGCCCTCACGTCCGGATCGCGCGTCCACCCGACCTTGGCGATCGATTGCTGGCAGACCGTCAGGTTGGCGGTCACGCCGTACGTCGTGCAGCACGGCATGAAGGCATTGCAGAAGTCGGTGATGAACGCCCGGTCGGCCGGCGTGAGCGACGCGCCTCCGTCGACGGCCGGAAAACCGTCGCCGTCGGAGCCGCCCCCGCCGCAGCCGGCGACGGCGGCCGACACGATTAATGGAAGTGCCAGAGGGAGTCGTCGGGCGTCGGTCATGGCCCTCCGGTACATCCAGCGCCCGAAATGGACCACGAAACTGCGCATACTCTCGCCGTGGCCCGGATTGCGCTCGCCGATGACACGTGGCTCGACTTCGAGCCGGACTGGCTTTCCGCGGACGAAGCGGCGCGATCCCTCGACGCCGTGCGAAGCGAAGTGGCGTGGGCCGAGCGCGAGATCGTTCTTTACGGCAAGCGGATCATGCAGCCGCGGCTCGTCGGCTGGGCGGGCGACGTCGCGTACCGCTACTCGGGCCAGACGCTCGCGCCGCGACCGTTCACGGACACGGTGCGCGCGCTCGCCGACCGCGTGAACGAATTCGCGGGCACCGGTTTCAACCACGTCTTGCTGAACCGCTATCGCGACGGGCGCGACAACATGGGCCTGCACGCCGACGACGAGCCGGAGCTCGGCCCCGATCCGGTCGTCGCGACGCTGTCGCTCGGCGCCACGCGCCAGCTGACGATCGTGCCGCGCCGCCCGCGCGACGGCGAGCGCCGCAGGGTCGACCTGACGTCGGGAAGCCTGCTGGTCATGCGCGGCGCCTGCCAGCGACGGTTTCGCCACGGCATTCCGCGCGAGCCCCGCGTGACGGGCGAGCGCGTGAGCCTGACGTTCCGCCTGATCGTCCGCCCACCCGGCGGCGGACGCGCCGGCGCCTGACCCGAACCCGAATCAACCTTTTTTGGGCGGACCTTCGAGCTTGTGACACTTGCCGCAGCTGAACGTGCCCTCGACCGGCTTCTTCGGATCGAACACGGGGACGTTCAGCAGCTTCCCCATCGCGGGCTCGACCTTCCCGGCCATGAACTCCGTCCATTTCGGCCACGTCGGCTCGACCTTCAGCTTCGCCTCGAACGCCGCGCCCGAGTTCGGCAGCGGATGAATGTCGTTGCTCGGCATCTTGAACTTGCGCTCCGCACCGTCCTCGCCGTGACAGGTCGCGCAGTTGACCGTCGCAAACTTCTTCGCGTCGAACGTCTGGAAGATCGGCCTCATCACCGGCACGACCGCCGCCTTCATGTACGCGCGCTTCTGGTCGTAGGTCATGTCCTTCCACGCGACCTCGGGCGGCCCGACCGTCTTGCCCCGCGCGGCGCGAACGCCCGCGGGCACGAACATCAAGGCCAGCGCCGCAGCGACGAGGATCGACGAGACACGCTTCCGCATGGGCGCAGTCTCTCACATCATCAGGTCCCCTCGCCCCGCGAAGCTCATGTCCCCTCGCCCCGCGAACGGGGAGAGGGTGAGGGGTCACCCGATCGGGGCCAGCCCCAGCGCGACCCGCCCCGAAAACTCGAGCTGCTTTTTCTCGGGCAGCGGATGAAACGCCGCGGCCTGCACGTCGCGCCACAACCGCTCGATGCCGACGTTCCGGAACAGCGCCGTCCCGCCCACGACCTCGACCGCCTTGTTGACTGTTTGGACGGTCGCGTTCGCGGCGATGGTCTTGCGAATCAGCACGCGGTCCGCGTCCTCCGTCTTCGGCATGAAGTCGAAGTTATTCGCGATCTCGATCATCTCGCGGAACGCCATCTGCGCGACGGTCAGCGCGTTGCCCATCTCGCCCAGCGCCTGGATGGGCGCCTTGTCGGCGGCGCGGCCCTTCACGGCCTCGCGCGCCAGCAACGCCGCGCGCTCGGCGATGCCGATGTACGGCGCCATGTAGATCGGCGCCGCGACAGTGATGGTGACGCTCCACGACGGGTGCCACTGCCCGCGCGGACGCCGCACCGAGATCGCCTCGTCCGCGACGAACACGTCGCGCAGCTCGATCGAGTTCGACCCGGTCGCGCGCATCCCCATCGTGTCCCAGTCGTTGCGCACGGTGACGCCCGGCGCGCTCAGCGGGACGGGAAACACCAGCACCTCCCAGCCGCGTTCGGGATCCTGATACGGCGCGCTGGTGAGCATCATGTCGCCCGCGGGCGATCCGCTGCCGAAGCGCTTGACGGCGCTGACCCGGTAGCCGCCCTCCGCGCGTTCCGCCTTGCCGACGCTCTCGACCCAGTCGCCGGCGCCCGTGCTCACCAGGACCAGCTCCGACGCCGCGACCTTGCGCAGCAGACCCTCGGCCGGCTGGCCGTGCTTGAAACGCCAGACGGTGGCCGCCACCAGGTGCGTGTGCATCGACAGCGCGAGCGACGTCGACCCGTCGTAATGCGCGATCTCGCGCAGCACCTGGCAGATCTCGCCGTGCGTCGCGCCGCCGCCGCCCAGCTCGGAGGGAACCAGCGCCGACATCAGCCGGGCCTCCTTGAGGTCCGCGTAGTTATCGGCGACGAAGCGCCCCTCGATGTCGGCCGCGACGGCGCGCTCGCCGAAACGGGGTCCCAGCTTCTGAACGATTTCGAAAAAACGGCTCGTGGTCGTCATGCGTCCCTCCTGCCCCCATTTAGGTTTCTGGGCGCGGCACCCTCAAGTTCGAAAAATGAACTGCGGGCGAACGCCGTTGCGGTCGCGCCCGCCCCTCCGGCATCCTGGCGGTATGAGCGCATATGGTCAGTTCTGCCCGGTGGCGCAGGCGCTGGAGATCGTGGGCGAGCGCTGGACGCTGCTCGTCATCCGAGAGCTCCTGTGCGGCAACTATCGCTTCGGCGAGATCCTGCACGGCGTGCCGCTGATGTCGCGCAGCCTGCTGGCGCAGCGCCTCAAGACGCTGGAGGACGCGAACCTGATCGAGCGCCGCGCGCGCGACGGCGCCAGCGGCCACGAGTATCGCCTCACGCGCGCGGGCAAGGAGCTGCAGCCGATCGTGATGGGCCTGGGCGCCTGGGGACAGCGCTGGGTTCGCCGCAGCCCGAACGACAAGCTGGACCCCGTGCTGCTGATGTGGGACCTCCGCCGGAACCTGGACCCGCAGTGCCTGCCCGAGAATCCGATCGTCGTGGCGTTCTGGTTTCGGGATCTGCGCGGCAAGCGCAGCCGCTACTGGCTGAAGGTCGAACGCCCCGACGTCGAGCTGTGCTTGACCGATCCGGGCATCGCCGCGGCGCTGACCGTCGAGACCACGCTGCGCACGATGGTCGACGTCTGGACCGGCCACCTCGACGTGCGCGACGTGATCGCCGCCGGCCAGATCACCCTCGGCGGCTCGCCCGAGCTGACGCGCTCCTTCCCGAGCTGGCTCCTGCTGAACGCATTCGCGAAGGTGGAACGAGTGGAGCCGACGGCGGCGATCGCCGCGGCAAGCTGACGATCAGCGATCAGCGACAGTCGGCGGGCGGCTTCCCTTTCCACGCCTCCCGGGCGACGGACAGAAACGTGCGACACGCGTTCACGTATGCGCGCCGCCTGTCGCCGTCCGTCGACGCACACGTCGCCTCGCTGAACGTGCAAACCGGATCTCCGGGCGCAACCGCCGCGCAGCACCGCGCCGCCTGCGCGCACGCGCCACAATCCTCGACCCCGTCGCCGCCCCTGGTTCCCGCCACGCGGGCCACGAACGAACCCAGCACGACCCCAGCGAGCGCCGCCACCAACCCCATCCGTTCGAGCCGCATCGCGACTTTGAAATGCAGGATCTGCGCCTCGCCCCCGAAGGGGGAGAGGCCGACGAGCCGAAGGCTCGGCGGGTGAGGGGCCCGCGGTGAAGACGGGCCCCTAACGCGAGGGGATCGGACGATACCATCGCGTAACGCGCGGTCGCCTCACGGGCACACGTGCGGGATCCCGCCCGCGAGGTCGCAGATCGCGACCGGGTGATTGCAGTCCGGATCGCGCCAGAAGCACATCAGGTCGGCGACGGCGACGCCGCGCAGGATCACCGTGTTGCCCGCGCTGTCCTTGATGAACCGCCCGTCGGTGTGAAGGGCCGTCAGGCCGTGTGGCTTCGCGCTGCTCGAGCCGCCGCAGCCGGCGAGCACGAGCGCGAGCATGAAGGCGATCACCGACGGGAATGCGAGGCGCGACGACATCATGCGCGGTGCTGCTAGCAACATCGCCGCCAGCGCCAGCGACGGCGATCGCGCGGGCAAACGCCGTCGCCACCGTCGGAAACCGCGCGCGCGTCGGATCGACGCGGCGAAAAACTGAGGGTGGCTAGCGCCGCTCGCCCGCCGGCTCGACGGAAAGGCAGATCCCCTCCATCGGATCGTCGGGCGCACCGGCGATCGCACGACATGCGGCACCGGCACCGTCGCCGCTGGGGCAGTTGCACGCGAGCCCCTCAG
>DATMZL010000221.1:0-6336 GCA_035607075.1 Polyangia bacterium | reverse complement strand
GAAGCGGAGACGTGGTTGCACCTCAGCGAAGCGATCCTCGATCGCCTCGGCCCCGGGCATGATCGGATTCGTTCCTGGGCTCTCAACAACTTCGCGGGGGTTCTGCTGATGCATGGGCAGCTCGCGCGCGCGGAGCGCACTATTCGGGAAGCGGTCGCGCTGAAGGAAAGAACGCTCGGGAAGGACCATCCCGACGTTGCCATCAGCCTGGGCACCCTGTCGGCGACGCTGGAGGAGGAAGGGAAGCCGGAGGAGGCGCTCGCCGTCGCTGACCGAGTGCTGGAAATTCTGGGCACGAACGGCGACCCCGAATCCGATGCTTACGCGGGCGCGCATTCCGTCCGAGGCGAAGCACTGGTCGCTCTCGGCCGAGGGGCCGAAGCCGAGGCGGCGTTCTCAATCGCGTTGCAGATCTATCGCGCGCATCCGGCGTCGTCGGCGCGTGCGATGACTTTTCCGCTGCAGGGAATCGGGAACGCACGGCTCCTCCGAGGGTCGCCGGCCACGGCCATCCCCGTCCTCGAGGAGGCACTTCGCATTCGCGAGGAGCTCGCCCCGAACCAATATCTCCTCGCGGAGACGCGCTTCTCCCTCGCGCGCGCTCTCTGGGACAGCGGCCGCGATCGCCGGCGAGGTTTGAACCTGGCGCGCGAAGCCCAGAAGACATTCGGGGCGAATACCTTCCCGCGACGCGAGCAGGCCGTCGCCCGGTGGCTCGCGGAGCACACGCCCGACGTCCTGTAGACGCGCCCGAAGGTCCTGCAGTCCTTCGCGATTCTGGTATGCGCTTCGCGCGAGCAATGATGTAGTCTGCGCTCGCCATCATGGATCCGCGCGAGGGCAAACTGCATCCGACGCGACGGCCTGACGCGGGCATCGCCCGCGGTCCAGGCTTGGCCGTAGCCGCCGTGACGGCGGCGGTCGTCTTCGTGATCGGGCTGGAGGTCTTTCCGAGCCGGCTGCATCAGCCGCTGGCGCCGCCCCTTGCCCCGCCCGTCGTGACGCCGCCTCCGCCCGCACCCACGCCCGTCGCTGACGCGGCGGCCGCGACGGCGACGCCGCCGGCGCTGGACGCGGGCGCGGTCGCCGTGAAAGCGCCCGACGCGGGAGCGGCGGTTCCCGAAAAGAAGGAAGAAGCGGCCGAAAAGCCCACGCCCGCGCCAGAGGAGAAGGCCGCGACAGAAGAATCGTCAGCGGGCGCGGGCGATCGCAAGCCGATCGACAAGCAGAGCCAAGCCGACAGGGATCTCGCGCGCGAAGCGTGGCGCCGAAATCGCCCGGACATCAGCGTCAACGGCAACAAGACGGCGATCCTGATTCCGATCAAGGGATCGATCAAAGGCTCTGACTTCAAGATCCTCGACAAGAAGCGAAAGGTGATCGTGACGCTGCCGAAGGCCGTCTCGATGGTCACCTTGCGCGTCTACAACCTGAAGCATCCGTCGTTCAAGAAGGTCTGGATCGATCAAGACGAGGCGAACGCGCAGCCGGCCGATGGAACGAAGCTGCGCTTCGTCCTCGGTCAGACCCTCGATCCGCAGGTCGAGATCACCGACGACTTCGTGCGCGTTACGATTCGCCGTCCGGAATCAAGCGACGCACCCGCAGACGAGAAGCATTCCGCGAAGCGCGAGAAGCACAGCGAGCGCGCCGAGAAGCCCAGCAGCGAACCGGCGGAAGAGCCAGCGCCCGCCGAAAAAGACTAGCGGCCGCAGCTCGCGATCGTAGGGCAACGCCTGACGGGATCTTCCCCGATCCGTGCACGCGCTGCTGAGCTCGGCAGGAAACGTTTATCCACAGGAGATGGCGTTTCGAAACACCGCGTCCCGCTGGAGTTAACGCGAACTAAACGATGTTGTACATGTTTGCCAACACACGTTACGCGCGCTGAAAAACTCGCGGCGATTGTGTCCTGAGCCTAAAAATCAGGCTACGGACGACGTTAGTGATGGATTCGACCATAGCGCGGCGGCATAGTCCGCGCGCGAAGCGAGATCTCGGAACTCCCTTCCAAGACCTCAACCGCACAACCGATTTACGAACGCATCAACGAAAAGCGAAAGGGCCACCACTATGAAGACGACGACGAAGAACGCGGGCATCAAGGTGACGACGGGCGTGAAGAGTGGCGGGATTCAATGGCCGGCTAACCACAACAGCGGCGGCCTCAAGGTCATTACGAACATCAAAGCGGGGATCCTCCTTGCGGCGCGGAACCACAACCGGAGAATCCTCGCGATTGCGTAAGCCGGGTCTTGTCTAGCGGTGAGCAATTCGCGTTGGAATGACCCGTTGGGCGCGATCTAGCCACCGCTCGACTTCGGCCAGGCTGTCCTTCGCCGGTGTCTTCGCGTAGTCGATTCTGGCTTGCTCCGCGAGGTCGCGGGCGCGCCCACGGTCTCGGTTCGAATCCCACAGTGCTCGCGCGAGGACGAAGTTCGTCTCAGCTCTAGCGGCGGGATCCATATCGGCATCCCTCAAGATTCTCGCGGCGCGCTCAAGCGGCACTAGTGCGCTGTTCGGATTTCCTTCAGCCACATAAGTCGCTCCGATGCCAGTCAACGCGTACGCAACCCAGGCACTATCAGGTCCGATCTCCCTCTCCCATATGTTGCGCGCTCGCTCGAACGACCGGCGCGCTTCGGCATACCGGCCCAAGAGCTTCAGGATCTCACCGCGGTTATTGAGCGGAAGGGCGACGTCAGGATGGGCGGTGCCGAGTCCCTCCTCGCTGATGCTGATTGCCGCATCGATGTGGGCCAGAGCCTCCTCGTTCCGCCCAAGGCCTAACAACGCTGTAGCGAGGTTCGTTTCTGACAGTGCTACGTCCGGATGACGGTTGCCGAGGACCTTCTTCTTCAGGGCGAGTGCCTCGAGGTTTTGGTGCAACGCCGCCTCTTTGTTGCCTTGCTGCCCCGAAACGGCCCCGAGGTCATTGAGCAGCCACGCCCGCAAAAGGTCGTGTCCGCCCATCCGGTTTAGAACCGACTCGGCTGCCGTGGCCCAGCGATGAGCGTCGGCAAATCGTGCCTCCTGAAAGCCGACGACATAAACGAGATTCGCGGCCACTTCTGCGCGAACTTCGTCATGTCGTGAAGCGTCGGCGGCCCAAAAGGCCTCTGTGAGGGTCGCCTCGGCAGCGACGGGGTTCTTCGCCTTGACGAGCATCATGCCTAGAAGCGCCAAGCTTTCGGTCGTCAGCGGCTGGTAGCCGAGCGCTCGGGCCTCGTCCACGAGTGCGGGTCCCTTCTTGAGCATTTCCACCCAGCGACCGGCAGCGTGCTGCGCCTTGACATCGGCGAGGCGAGATCGCAGGGCAGCGACCTTCCCACGCGTCGCAACATCGTCAGGTGGCCGAATAACTGACCGCAGGAGTGGAATATTCGCGCACCTATCAAGAGGCTCGAGCGCGTTGGCGGCGGATACGGCGTTCTCGACGATCTCATTCGAACCTTCGCTGAAGACGTCCGTGAGGGCCCGAAGGCCGCCCAGCCGCTCCGTTAGGCAGTCCATTCGCATGTCCATCACTTCTTCCGATTGCTCGCGCGCCTGGGTCGCCTCGCAGTTTTCTCTGTGCATACTTGCCCAGCTCTGCGCGTAGGCCGTGAGAGCGCGATCGACGGTTGCGAAGACGTCGGGAGCATAGCTCTTGCCCGTCGCCATGAACGCCTTGCGAATCTGCGCGTGGCGCGCCGGTTCAGGCTCGCCAGGCTTCTGCAGGTCCCAGATACCAGCGAGCTTGCGTGGACCGCCGCTACAGATTTGGTTCTGATCCGCCAGCAGCGCTCTGACTCCCAACGCCGCTGCGACGATGACTCCCACCCCCCCTGCGGCCGCGAGCCACTTCCTGCGCTTGATGCTCGGGTCCTTCTCCAGCGCCTCGATCAGCGCCTCCATCGAAGCCCAGCGCTCCTTCGCGCGCGGCTTCAGGCCGCGCAGCAGCACCTTGCGCACCCAGAGCGGAACCTTCGACCCCACCGGCGCCTCGCGCACGTTGCCGTGGACGACGTTCGACGTGAGCGTCGACATGGTCGAGCCCTCGAACGGGCGCTCCTTGTAGAGAGCCTCGTACAGCGAGATGCAGAAGCTGAACTGATCCGAACGCGCGTCCGTAGGCGTTCCGAGGAACTGCTCGGGCGCCATGTACGCCGGCGTTCCCATCATCGCGCCCGTCCGTGTCAGGCGCGCGTCGAAGGTTCCGGAGCTCGAGCGCCCTTCGATCGGAATGGGCGCCGCTGCCTCGGTCGGGATAACGACCGTCGACGGGCCTTCGCCTCCCAACGCCGCCGCCGAATTGCCGGTGAGGATGCGTATCGGGATCGGCGCCGCGCCGCTGGCCCCCGCCGCGCCGCTCGCGTCCAGCGGCACCGGCGCCGCCCCAGACTTCTCCTGCACCTGGCGCGCGAGGCCGAAGTCCATGACGCGCACGTGGCGATCGCGGCTGATCATCACGTTGTCGGTCTTGAAGTCGCGGTGGATCAGGCCCTTCTCGTGCGCCGCGCCCAACCCGCGCGCGGCGTCCTTGAACACGTCGAGGATCTCTTTCCAGCTGCGCTCCTGAACCTGCAGCCAGTACGTGACGGTGTTGCCCTCCACGTACTCCATCGCGATGAACACCTTGTCCTCGAACGTGCCGACGTCGTACGCGACGACGACGTTCGGGTGCGACAGGCGCGCGATCGCTTGCGCCTCGCGCAGCGTGCGCGTGCGGCCCTCCGCCAGCGAGACGCCGTTGCCGGGCTTTACGCGCAGCAGCTTGACGGCAACCTTGCGGTCCAATTCCGGATCGTACGCCGCATAGACCTCGCCCATTCCTCCACGGCCCACCATCGCCAGCACGATGTAGCGACCGATGCTGGATCCGCGCGCGAGCGCGGCCGGCACCGAATCAGGCAGCGGGTGACCCGAAGAGCCTGTGCCCATCTACGCTTCCCTGAACATCGATCTCCCGTTATTCCTGCGGCGCACAGCGCCACAGAATTCGGTCGGATTATTTCACACTTTGTGGGCGCGGTCGCAAGCCCGTTGGCCATCACCAGCAGCGGACGGCCCAGCTTTCTTTGCGCCCCGAATCCGGCGTAGGGTTCAACCCCGTGACCGCGGACTGCCTGGCGGAGAGCACGGTGCTTGCGTTCATCGGCGGAAGGTTGCCGCCCGAGACGCTGTCCTCCGTCGAGGAGCACATCTCTGCGTGCAGCGCGTGCGCCGATCTGGTCACCTGGGCGGCCGCCGATCACGGAAGCGCGGTTCGCCTGGCGGGCGTCGAAGGGCGGCCATTCGTCGGCCAGCTGCAGCCGGGCGCGCGCATCGGCCGCTATCAGATCCTGGGCGCGGTCGGACGCGGCGGTATGGGCGAGGTCCACGCCGCGTACCACCCCGACCTCGACCGGCGGATCGCGGTCAAGGTCGTCTACGGCTCCGACGTCCGCGCCGACCAGCGGCGCGTGCGCCTGCTGCGCGAGGCGCGCGCGATCGCCCGCCTGTCGCACCCGAACGTGATCACCGTGCACGACGCCGGAACGTTCGGCGACGGCGTGTTCATCGCGATGGAATTGATCGACGGCTGGACCATCGAACAGTGGCTGCGCGCCGAAGCCCGCACCTGGCAGCAGATCCTGGACGTGTTCATCGGCGCCGCGCGCGGGCTGGCCGCCGCCCACGCCGCCGGCGTCGTCCACCGCGACTTCAAACCGCAGAACGTCATGATCGCGAAGAGCGGCGCCGTGCGCGTCATGGACTTCGGCCTCGCGCGGCTGGCGCAGGACGACGGCGCCTCCGACGGACGCGAGACGCCTGTCGCCGGACGCGCGGTTCCGAGCGTCGAAACCGTCACGAAGACCGGCGCGTTCATCGGCACGCCCGCGTACATGGCGCCCGAGCAATTCCGGCGCGAGGCGACGGACGCGCGGTCCGACCAGTTCAGCTTCTGCGTCGCGCTGCACGAGGCGCTGTACGGCGTGCGGCCGGCGGTCGCGATCGCGGAGGGCGGCGCGCCGGTGGACCCGTCGGCCGGGCACTCGCGGCGCACCGGCGTTCCCGGGTGGCTGCGGGCGATCGTCCTGCGCGGCGCTTCCGCCGAGCGCGAGCAGCGCTACCCGTCGATGGACGCCCTGGTGGCGGCGCTCGAGCGCGGCCGCACGCCGGTCCGGCGGCGCGTGTGGGTACCGGTGGCCGCGTTCGCGGCGATCATGGCGCTGGCGGGCGCGTGGCGCGTCGCGCACGGAAGCCGGTTCGCGTGCGCTGTTCCCAAAGACAGGCTGGAGGCGGTCTGGTCGCCTGACGACGCCGGTGATCCGCGGCGCCAGACGATTCACCGCGCGTTCACGGCCAGCGGAC
>DATMZL010000222.1:0-4073 GCA_035607075.1 Polyangia bacterium | reverse complement strand
GCCTCCGTGTTCTGGACCGACAGGCCGAAGACCTCGTCGCCGGACGCGTCCGCCGCGCGCGCCCGCGCCACGACCGGTTCAATGTCGCGCCAGCCGCCGAACGGGACGATCTCGGTTTCGATCGCCTCGCGGCGCAGTGCGCCGCGCAACGCGGCCAGCGAATGGTTCTGTACGTTCGGCAGAACGAGACCGGCCAGGACGACGCCCATTTTCAGCCTCCGGATTAGTTAAGGTACAGGAAAGGCCCTTTTCCTGTCTCCCGCCGGGGCTGATTGTCGGTCAGGTTTTTTCGCGCGATCAGTCGGCGGCGGGCGCCTCGGCGGGGGCGGACGGCGCCGCCTTCGGCTTCTCGGCGAGCGCCTTCTCGAGGAACTTCTTCGCGTCGTCCGTCCAGACGTCGCCGTACGTCTGCGCGTACAGCAGCGCCTCCTCGATCGAGCCCGGTTGCGTACCCGCCACGTTGTCGACGCGGCGGCGAATGCGGCCGAGCAGCGTCTTGCCGTAGTGCGGGTTGGCCGCGAGCGCCGCGTCGAGCGCCTTCTGCGCCTTGGCTTCGCCGCCGGCGACGAACTGCGCGAGCGCGAGGCCCATGTTGGCGCGCCCCTCGCCGCCGTCCAGCTTCGTCGCCGGTTCCAGCAGCGCGATCGCGTCGGCGGCCTTCTCCATCTTCATCAGCGCCTTGGCGGCGATCAGCCGCGCCTCGACACCGACCGCGCCGTCGTCGACGGAATGGACGCGCTCGAGATCCTTCACCGCGTCCGCGTAGCGCTCCTCGTCGTAGGCGAGGCAGCCGAGCGCGTGCGCCGCGCGGATGAACGGCTGGTGTTCGGGCTCGTCGAACGCGTTCTTCTTTTCCTTGTCGCGCAGCTTGGCCATCTGGGCCTCGCCGGCGCTGACGACGGCCGTCAGCTCCTCTTTCGCGCCATCGGCGTTGCCCGCCGACAGCCGCGCCATGCCGATGCCGACGTGCGCGTCCTGCAAGCTGCTGTCGACGGCGAGCGCGGCGCGGAACTCCTTCTCGGCGGCGCCGGGCCGGCGCTGCTCGAACAACCGCCAGCCGTTGGTCAGCAATTCCTTCGCATCCGGCGCCTCGGGCGGTGCGATCGTCGCCGCCTCGTCAGCGGCCAGATGGCACTTCTTGTACTTCTTGCCTGAACCGCACGGGCAGGGATCGTTGCGCCCCGCCGAGCCGAGCCGCCCGCGCGCTTCTTCCGCCGCCGCTTCGCTCTTGGCGGCTTTCTTGGGCTTCGCCGCGTGCTCGTGCGGATGCTCGTGGTCGTGGTCATGGTCGTGGTCATGATCGTGATCGTGCCCGTGCGCGTCGTCGTGCTCGTGATCGGGCTCGACGCTGCTGCCGGTGCTCGCCTTCGCCTTCGTCTTCGACTTCGGGGATGTTCCTGCTGCCTTGGCCATGGTGGGGATGTTCCTTGCTGGGGACGGCACCTTACCGTAAAAAAGCCGTCGAGATCATGGCTGCGCTATCGGGCCGTACCATCGCGCTTCCGGAGACCCGCGAGCTCGACCGTCTGGCCCAGCTGATGACGGAGGAAGGGGCGACGACGCTCCGCTGCCCGCTCGTGTCGATCCTGGACGCGCCCGACCAGCGCCCCGTCGAAGCGTGGCTGCGCACGCTCGCGGCGGGAGGCATCGACGACGTCGTCATTCTCACCGGCGAGGGCCTGCGGCGTCTGCTCGCGGCGGCAGATCGCATCGGCCTGCGCGCCCCGGTGATCGCCGCGCTCGGGGCCGCCCGCAAGATCACGCGCGGGCCGAAGCCGGCGCGCGCCCTGAAGGAGATCGACCTCTCCACCGATCTGCCCGCGGCCGTGCCGACGTCGGCGGGCGTCATCGACGAGCTGCGCGCGCTCGATCTCCGGGGCCGCCGCGTCGGCGTCCAGCTTTACGGCGAGGAGCCGAACCGGCCGCTGGTCGACTTCCTCGCCGGCGCCGGCGCGCAGGTGCTCACGGTGGCGCCGTACGTGTACGCGTCCGCCAGCGACGACGCGGCCGTCGGCGATCTGATCGGCGCGCTGACGAGCGGGCGCGTGGACGCGATCGCGTTCACCAGCGCGTCGCAGGTCGACCGGCTGTGGCAAGTCGCGGCCGCCTCGGGTGCCGAGGCGCGCCTGCGCGAAGGCCTGGCCCGCGTCCGCGTCGCCGCGATCGGCCCGATCGTCGACGAGGCGCTGGCGGCGCGCGGCGTCCGCATCGACGTCATGCCCGAAAAGGCGTTCGTGATGCGCCGCCTGGTCGACGCGCTGGCCGCGGCGCTGGGCCCGCGCGCGTGACGCACCTTCGGGGCGCGCGGCTGGCGGTCGCCGCGCTGTCGATCGCGGCCGCCGCGTGCACGGGTGTGGCCACCAGCATCGGCGGTAAACCGGGGCCGGAGGCGGGCCTGCTGCGCGGACGGTTGCCGCTGCGATCCGCGCACGTGACGCACGTCGATCGCCTGACCGACGGGATCGCCGCTTATCCCGATGATCCGTCGCGGACCGAGCTGACGTCGCTGTTCGGATCATCCGATGCCTTCGTGGTCTACGATCTGGGCGCCGAGACGCGCGTCGCTTGCGCCGCCGTCGACGCCGACAGCGACGACTCGTACACGATCGCGCTGTCCGCCGACGGTGTCAGCTTCGCTCCGCTCTGGACGGCGCCTGCGGTTCCCGATCGCGGCGTCCAGCCGCGCGCCGCGCGTGATCTCGACGGGCACGGGCGCTACCTGCGGCTCACGGCGTCGGGCGGCGACGGCGCCTACGCGGTCGCCGAGGTGTCGGTCGCAGCGGAATGTCCGCCGCGCTGGCCGCCCGTGCTGGCGCCCCAGTACGGGACGCCCGCCGATAGCTCGGCGGCGACGAAGGCCTGGCTGTTCGCTGCGCTCGCCGCCGCCTACGTGCTCGCGTACCGGCGCAAGCTGCCCGACTTCTTCAAGCTGCTGGTCGCCGCGCCGCTGGGCGTGCTGATCGCGCTGCTCCTCCAGCTGAGCGAGATCTGGCCGCCGCCGTCGTCGCTGCTCCTGCCGCTGTTCGCCGCGCCCGCGATCGTCGGGGCTGCGGTCGGGATCAGAATGGTGATTTCGCGTCGCGGGCGCGGTGCCAGATCAACCAGAACGTGATCCCGGCGCTCAGGCCGAGCAGGGTGCCGACGACGGGCGAAGCCAAGAGCAGGCCGACCGCGAACCCTACGAATCCCGAGATTCCAAGCACCTGCTGACGACGGAGCGTTGAACGCCTCTCGATCAGCACGTAGGCCGGTATCCCGATCGCCAGCGTCAGCGGGACGGTGACGACGACGGACATCGCGAAGACGACGTTGACGGTGTCCCAGAATTCGCGCATCCCGTGGAAAGCCGGCGAGCGCGACTGGACCTGGTACCACGTCCACGCCAGCGACGTCGGCACGAAAGGCGCCACCGCGAAGGCGGCGATCGCCCGGCTGGTCTTGTTCATCATGCTCCCGCTTACAGGAGCGGACCTCCGAGGTTGCGCCTGAATAGTCTTTACGGCGGCGGTGTCCCGGACTGCACGACGCCGTTGAGCAGGACAAGGAGGTGATCGTTCGCGACGAACGCGCCGCCTGTGTCGGCGTACGAGTAGTCGTTCGAAGCGAGCTGTAGCGACGGGGTGATGGTGATCGCGAACGTGATGGTGTCTTGCGCGTTCACCGGCGAGGTGAGGCCGCAGCCGAAGTCGACGTAGGCGCTTTTGGGCGCCGCCGGAAAGCTGGCCGTGATCGAGCAGCCGGGCGTCTGGCGGAGGTCGATCGGCGTGGGCGAGGCCGCGAGCTTCCAGCTCGCCGCCGTGATCATCGGCGTCGCGTCGCCGATCGCGCCCCCGTCGCCGTTCGTGCTGTCGTCGTGGAAGTAGTAGCGGACCTTGATCGCGCTGATGAGCGGCGTCGACGGTCCGAGGTTTGTCAGACGCACGCCGAACGTCGTCGCGGTCGCGGAGCTGTTCTGATATTCGAGCTTGAGGCTCGAGCTGACCGTGCCGCCGGTCCCGCCGGTCCCGGTACCGCCGGCGCCCGTCGTGCCGGAGCTGCCCCCGCGACCGCCGCTGCCTCCCGACCCGCTCGCG
>DATMZL010000362.1:0-3048 GCA_035607075.1 Polyangia bacterium | reverse complement strand
ACTACTTCGGCCGCGAGACGTCGCGCATGGTGTTTCGGCAGGCGCTGGAGCTGACCGAGACCTCCGGGCGCTTCGACGTGTTCGTGAACGTCAGCGGCGGCGGCCTGTCCGGCCAGGCGGACGCGATCCGCCACGGCATGTCTCGCTGCTTGATCAAGACCGACCCCGCCCTGCGCGGCGCACTGAAGAAGGCCGGCTACCTGACGCGCGACGCGCGCGCCAAGGAGCGCAAGAAGTACGGCCAGCGCGGCGCGAGAGCCCGCTTCCAGTTCTCCAAGCGCTAGACCGCGGCCCCTAACCCTCTCCCCGCTGCGCTGGGCGAGGGGACCGGATCTTTCTCCCTCTCCCGCTTGCGGGAGAGGGTCGGGGTGAGGGCAAGCCGCTTTCGGGCGACGCTGCGGCTTCGCCATCGGGCCGGCTTGTCGGCCGTTTTTCGGCGGAGGCTCTTGGTACTGATCGATTGGGCGCGGGGAGCGGATCTGGTCGGGGTTTGCGGCAGAATGCGCGGATGGAGCGTTCGGCGGCAACAGCGCCGCGGCGGCTGCTGGTGCGGCTGCTGGCGGGGACGATTGTGCCGACGGTCGCGGCGCTGGTCTTGTTCGGTTTCTTCGCGCACGAGGTCGCGCGCCGGGCGCTGGAGGACGAGCTGGGGCGGCGGCTGGGAACGGCGGCGGCAGGCGCGGCGGCGACGCTGCTGCCCGAGCAACTGCGCGCGTTCGGCGCCGGCGACGAAGATTCGCTGACCTACGCGGGCGTACGCCGCCGGCTCGAAGCGGCGCGCCTTCGCCTGAGCGTTCGGCGCGCGCTGGCGGTGACGCCCGACCTCGAAGCGCGCGGCGACACGTCATCCACGCTGGCGCTGGGCGCGCACGCTTACGAGCTGGACGCGGACCGCGCCGAGATCGCGCGCGCGCTGGACGGCACGCCCACCGCGTCGCCGCTGTTCGTCGGGCACGACGGCGTCCCCTACAAGCGCGCGTACGCCGCCGTGGGCGAGCCGGGCGACATCGCCGGCATCGTCGCTGTCGAGGGCAACGCCGATTACCCGGCGGTGCTCGCCGCGTTTCGCCGGTCGCTGATCCGCACGGGCATCGCCGCGCTGCTGGCGGTGCTGGCGCTGACGATCTGGCTGTCGCGCCGCATCTCGCGGCCGATCGCGCGCCTCGCGCAGGCGGCGGCGCGTCTCGGCCGGGGCGATCTGGAGGCGCCAATCCCGATCGAGACGCGCGACGAGATCGGTGTGCTCGCGCAGACGCTGGAGGAGACGCGGGAGGCGCTGCGCGCGCGCGACGAGAGGATGCAGATGATGCTGGCCGGGATCGCGCACGAGGTCCGTAATCCGCTGGGTGGACTCGAGCTTTACGCGGGGCTGCTGCGGGACGCGCTCGCCAATCAGCCCGAGCGCCTCGACGAGGTCGCGCGCATCGAGCGCGAGGTGGGACACCTCAAGGCGGTGGTCAACGAGTTCCTGGCGTTCGCGCGCCGGCCCCCACCCCGCCTGGAGAAAGTCGCGCTGCGCCCGCTCTTCAGCGAGGTTCGCGAGCTTGTCGCGACGCCGGGCGGCGCGGCGGTCGCGGTCGAGGCGGCGGACGGGCTCGCCGTGCGCGCCGACGACTTGCAGCTGCGGCGCGTGCTGCTGAACCTGACCCGCAACGCCGTGGCGGCGGCGCGCGCGACGGGACACGTCGAGATGCGCGCCGAAGCGCAGGGCGACGATCGCGTGCGCATCGAGGTCCGCGACGACGGCCCCGGCGTGCCGCCCGAGCTGCGCGAGAAGATCTTCACCCCGTTCTTCACCACACGCGAGAAGGGCACGGGGCTCGGGCTGGCGTTCGTGCGCGAGATCGTGCGCGACCACGGCAGCGAGGTCACCGTTCGCGACGCCCCCGGCGGCGGAAGCGTGTTTAGCTTCGACCTGCCGCGGGCATGAAGGTGCAACCATGAGCAACACCAGCACGAACACGATCGTCATCACCGACAGGCGTTTCCTCGACCACGACCCGGGGCTGGGGCATCCCGAGTCGCCCGCTCGCCTCGACGCCGTGCAGACCGATCTGTCGCGCGCGCCCGTCGCGGGCGTCAGCATCGAGACGCCCCGCTTCGCCACCGACGCGGAGATCGAGGCCGTCCATCCCGCGGCGTACCGGGAGGCGCTGGCGGCGCTGGCCGGCCGGAACGCCCGGCTGGACGAAGACACGTCGACGTCGCCGGGTAGCTGGGAAGCGGCGCGGCTGGCGGCGGGCGCGGCCGTGGAAGCGGCGCTGGCGACGATGAGCGGGCGGGCGCGCAACGCCTTCGCGCTGGTCCGGCCCCCCGGCCACCACGCCGTTCCCGATCGCGCGATGGGTTTCTGCCTGCTGAACAACGCGGCGATCGCGGCCGAGGCGGCGCGGCGCGCGGGCGCGGCGCGCGTGCTGATCGTCGACTGGGACGTTCACCACGGCAACGGCACGCAGGACATCTTCGAAGCGCGCAGCGACGTCATGTACATGTCCGTTCACCAGTACCCGTTCTATCCGGGCACCGGCGCCGCCGACGAGGTCGGCACGGGCGCGGGGCGCGGGGCGACAGTGAACGCGCCGCTGCCGGGGCGCCAGGGCGACGCGGACTACGGCGTCGTGTTTCACGACCTGTTCCTGCCGGCGGCGCGCGCGTTCAAGCCTGAGCTGGTGATCGTGTCGGCCGGGTTCGACGCGCACGCGCGCGATCCGCTGGCCGGCATGAGCGTCACCGAGCGCGGCTTCGCAGCGATGGCGAGCGCGCTGGCCCAGCTCGCCGACGAAACGTGCGGCGGAAAGCTGGCGCTGATGCTGGAGGGCGGCTACGACCTGCGCGCGCTGACCGCGTCGGTGCGCGCGACGCTGGAGGTGCTGACGGGACGGCGCGAGGACTTTCCGAAGGGCCCCGACGCCGCGACGCTGCACGCGATCGAGGAAACGCGCGCGGCGCTGCGCGCGGCGGGGCGGGTCGTTCCGAAGACGTGATGGCGGAGGCCCCTCACCCTCACCCTCTCCCCGCACAGCGGGGAGAGAGGATAAGAACGGAGGC
>DATMZL010000223.1:0-3123 GCA_035607075.1 Polyangia bacterium | reverse complement strand
GTGAACACCGTGGTCGTCGCCGACGACGTCGCCCAGATGGCGGCGATCGCGGCGGCGCTGGAAGGCAACCTGACCGGCTGCGTGTACAGCGACACCACCGGCAAGGACGACGCCGACTACGCGCGCCTGGTGCCGGTGCTGCGCCCGAAGGTCGGGCGCCTGCTGAACGACAAGATGCCGACGGGCGTCGCCGTGTCGTCGGCGATGAACCACGGCGGGCCGTTTCCCGCGACCGGCCACCCCGGCTTCACGGCCGTCGGCATCCCGGCGTCGCTGCTGCGCTTCGCGGCGCTGCGCTGCTACGACGCGGTCCGTCCGCACCGGCTCCCCCCCGAGCTCGCGAACAAGAATCCGACGGGCAAGATGTGGCGCCTCGTCGACGGCAACTGGTCACAGGGGGATGTAACAGGGTGAAACAGTCGAGCGCGTCCCTCGCTGAAATTCTCGGCACCGGCGAGCTGCTCGCGACGACGCGCACCAAGGCGAAGGGGCCGGAGGGGCGGCTGCCGATCACCGCCGACATGCTGCTGAAGGAGCCGAGCGGCAACCTGTTCGGGATGACGCAGGACGCGGGGATGGGCTGGAACCCCGCCGAGGTCGGCCGCGCGCATTTTCTGATCGTCAGCACGCAGGGCGGGTTGCGCGCGGAGGATGGCGCGCCTGTCGCGCTCGGCTTCCACACCGGGCACTGGGAGATCGGCTTGCTGGTGCGCGAGGCGGCGCAGGCGCTGCGCGCCGAGGGCGTCATCCCGTTCGCCGCGTACGTCAGCGATCCATGCGACGGCCGCACGCAGGGGACGACGGGCATGTTCGACAGCCTGCCGTACCGCAACGACGCGGCGGTCACGATGCGGCGGCTCATCCGATCGCTGCCGCGCCGGTCCGGCGTCATGGGGATCGCGACGTGCGACAAGGGCTTGCCGGCGACGCTGCTGGCGCTCGCCGGGTCGCGCGACTTTCCGGGCATCGTCGTGCCGGGCGGCGTGACGTTGCCGGCGGTCGGCGCCGAGGACGCCGGTAAGGTGCAGACGATCGGCGCACGCTACGCGCACGGCTTGATCACCGTCGACGAGGCGGCTGACATGGGCTGCCGTGCGTGCGGCACGCCGGGCGGCGGCTGCCAGTTCCTGGGGACGGCGGCGACGTCGCAGGTTGTCGCGGAGGCGTTCGGCCTGACGCTGCCGCACAGCGCGCTCGCACCGTCGGGCGAGCCGATCTGGCTGGACATGGCGCGGCGGTCGGCGCGCGCGCTGGTCCGCCTGCACGCGGCGCAGACGCCGCTGTCGGCGATCCTGACGCCGGCGGCGCTGGAGAACGCGATGCTGTTGCACGCGGCGTTCGGCGGGTCGACGAACCTCTTGCTGCACATCCCGGCGCTCGCCCACGCGGCGGGCCTCTCGCGGCCGTCCGTCGACGACTGGATCCGGATCAACCGCGCGACGCCCCGGCTTGTCGACGCGCTGCCGAACGGGCCGCGTAATCACCCGACCGTGCAGGTGTTCATGGCGGGCGGCGTGCCCGAGGCGATGCTGCACCTGCGCAAGATGGGCGTGCTGAACACCGACGTGCTGACCGTGACGGGCGAGAAGCTCGGCACGGTGCTCGACTGGTGGGCCGAGAGCGACCGCCGGCGCGAGGCGCGCGCGCGGTTGAAGCAATCGGACGGCATCGATCCGGATCGCGTGATCATGAGCGCCGACGCCGCGCGCGCGGCCGGCCTGACCAGCACGGTCGTCTTCCCGTCGGGCAACGTCGCGCCCCAGGGATCGGTCGTGAAGGCGACATCGATCGATCCGTCGATCGTCGGCGCCGACGGCGTCTACCGCCACCGCGGCCCGGCGCGCGTGTTCGTCTCCGAGACCGACGCGATCGCGGCGATCAAAGGGCAGGGGGCCCCTGCGCCCGTGAAGGCCGACGACGTCGTCGTTTTGATTGGCGCGGGCCCGCTCGGCACCGGCATGGAAGAGACCTACCAGCTCACGTCGGCGCTGAAGTTCATTCCGTGGGGCAAGACCTGCCCGATCGTCACGGACGCGCGCTTCTCGGGCGTGTCGACGGGCGCGTGCATCGGACACGTCGGGCCCGAGGCGCTGGCGGGCGGGCCGATCGGCAAGCTGCGCGACGGTGACGTCGTCGAGATCGTGATCGACCGCAACACGCTCGAGGGGCGGGTCAACCTCGTCGCCGCGCAAGGGGAGGCCCGCGAGCTGGACGCGGCGGCGGCGGCGCAGGTGCTGGCGGCGCGGCCGGTCCACCCGGGGCTGGCGCCGCACGGCAAGCTGCCCGACGACACGCGGCTGTGGGCGGCGCTCCAGCAAGCGAGTGGCGGAACATGGGGCGGGTGCGTGTACGATGTCGACACCATCGTGAAGGTCATCGACGCCGGCGTGGCCGCGCTGCACGGGAACCCGAACAAGAAATGATCGCGCGGACCGTCGCCGGCGCAGTTGTCGTGTGCGCAACGCTGTTCGCGCGTGCCGCGGCCGCCGAGATTCCGGACCCGATGCCGGCCCCAAGTGTCGATGGTGGGGCGCCCGACGGGCCTCCTCTCGTCGCGCCGTCGCCACCTCCGGCGGCCGCGCCCACGCCGCCGCCGGCGGCGCCCGCGCCGCCGAAGTACACGGACCAGATCTCGCCCGAGGCGATGCGCAAGCTCACCTGGCGGGACATCGTGGTCGTCTCGGGACCGCATTCCGACGCCGATCCGTCGTGGATGTGGGCGCGCTGGCGCGCGAACCTCTACGGGTTCGTCGAGCTGAACGCGATGCACGACAGCACGCAGAGCTACGGCCCGTCGTCGAACAACGCCGTGCTCGCGCGCCCGGGAACGTACGCCGGCCTGCACGGGCGCACGCAGATGACGGCGAACAACTCGCTGTTCGGTTTCGTGATCAAGCCGCGCGAGCGGCGCGGCTTGCTCCCGATGGGCCACGTCGAGATGGACTTCTTCGGCGTTCAGCCGAGCGACGCCACCGAATCGACGCTCTTCACGACGCCGTCGGTGCGCATGCGCCTGTTCTACTTCAGCCTGAAGGCGGAGATGGGCGAGCGTTCTTCGGCCACGCTGCTGGTCGGCCAGTACCACGATCTGTTCGGGTGGGGCGGCAACGGCTTCTACCCGCA
>DATMZL010000228.1:0-2994 GCA_035607075.1 Polyangia bacterium | reverse complement strand
CATGGTGGACAGCTGGAACGGCGTGAGCGGCCAGTCGGTCGGCGTCTTCGCCCGCTACAACGACAACAGCCAGGGCCCGAGCAACGCGTCGTGGTACGGCGCGATGCTCAGCTCGGATGGCTCGATGCACATCCAGAAGCGCATCAACGGCGGCGCCGTCAACGAGCTGATGAACGTCAACTTCGTGATGGTGCAGCCGGGCATGTGGTACACGCTCCGCCTCGAGGTCACGGGCAGCTGGCCGGTCCGCGTCGCCGTGTACATGGGCGGCGTTCTCCAGGGCGTCTTCAACGACGACGGTGCCATCGGCGGCGCCGTCATCGGCAACGGCAAGCCCGGGCTCGGCAGCATGGGCTGCCACGTGATGTTCGACAACGTCTCCCTGGGCGACATGAACGACGTGATCCCCTTTGACTCGGCGACCGGCGAGGACGGCTCCGAGAGCGGGGAGGCTTGGTAACCATGTTCACCTTCAAAAAGGAAAGGACGACATCCGTGCATTCTTCGAAGACGTATCGCACCGTGGGATTTCTGTTGGCAGGCTCGTCGGTCTGGCTGACGGCGGGTCTCGCGCTGGCGGCGTCGCCGCCGGGAAGCGCGAAGGTCGCGGGGGAGACGGTCGACGACACGAGCCTCACGGTGATCTGGACGAAGCCGTCCTCGTATTCGGCGATCACGCAGTACCGCGTGTACAACGCGGCCACGGGCGGAACGGCCTACACCTGTTCCAACTCGGGCACGACCAACTCCGGAAACGGCCCGACGGGTAAGCCGAACCTCTGGTGTCACATCACCGGTCGGACGGCGAACACGGCGTACACGTTCTACGTGCGCTCGTTCGACACCGCCGAGTCGACGACGAGCACGGCCACGTCGTCGGTCACGACGAAGGCGGCGCCGACGATCAAGTACGTGGACACGTACGCGACGAGCGGCAGCTCCGCCGTGCAGACCGCCGGCGTGCAGAACGCGATCAACGGCGCCTGCAACGGCAGCGCTCTCGGCCGCGTCGTGATCAAGTCGGGTGAGTCGTTCGTCTCGGGCAACCTCAACATCCCGAGCAACTGCACCTTCCAGATCGACGGTACGTTGACCGCGTCCACGGCCGCGGCCGACTTCACCTTCGACAACAACCGCTTTCCGGCCTACGGCACGGGCGGCAGCTACGGGACGGTCCACTACCCGACCAACTACCGCGCGCTGCTGAACGTGTGCGGCGGTTCGTCGACGACGTGCACCGGCTCCAACGTCCGCATCGTTGGCAGCGGCACCATCTCGGGTGGCTCGGGCCCCAGCTCCGACACGGCGCTGTCGAACCTCGGGTACAACCAGGCGCATGCCTCGGGGAAGACGGACAGCGCGCGCGCTGACCTTCTCCACCTGTCGGGCGTCAACGGCCTCTACATCCGTGGCGTCCACACGATGGACGCTCCGGCCCACGTCATCTTCGTCGCTCGCTCGACGAACGTGTCGGTGGAGCAGGTCAACTCGACCTCGTACCACGGTGCGGCTTCGAGCTACCACAACGGTGACGGCATCGACCTCGCCACCTCGACGAACGCGAACATCTACGGTTCGTCGTTCGACGACGGCGACGACTGCATCAACCTGAACGCGGGCAGCAACGCCCCGGGCGTCGCCGAGAACCGCCCGGACGGCTCGTCGGGCGGCCCGATCCGCATCTTCGACAACACGACGCTGCACGGTCACGGCGGCGTGGTGTTCGGTAGCTTCACCGCGGCGTGGATCCAGTACGTCACGGCCGAGGACAACTACCACAACGGCACGGACGTCGGCCTGCGCTTCAAGACCGGCACCAACCGCGGTGGTGGCGCTCAGCAGATCACGGTTCGCGATACCAAGCTGAACAACATCATCAGCACCGGTATCGAGGTGACGGGCTCGTACAAGGACAGCACCGGCTACGCCGGCCCGGCGACGAACCCGATCGGTCACTTCAAGAACATCACGATCAGCAACATCACCAGCAACGGCAACACCGGCGTGAAGTCGGGCGCCTACGCCATCAAGATCGACGGCAACGAAGGCACCACGGGCTGCGACGCCAGCAACTGCCGCCACCTGACCCTGAACTTCAGCAACATCGACATTCGGGGCAGCGGCGGCAAGGGCATCTCGGTCTACCAGGTGTCGAGCAGCACCTGGAGCAACGTGAAGGCGACGACGGACGGCTCGGCCGCGGTCGGCACCTTCTACTACCAGCCGGGCAGCTTCGGGAACACGTTCACCAGCTGCGTGCCCGCTCCGACGGCGAAGTAACCATCTAGTCAGAGCGAGTTCGAAAAGGGCCGGCGCAAGCCGGCCCTTTTTTTATGCCGAGAGACCTACTCGACGATGTACGTGACGTCGTCCATCGCGAAGTCGTCGCCTGCGCTGCTGCGCTGGAAGACGACGGTGATCTTCTTCGCGCCGCGCGCATCGAGTGGCAAGAAGACCGGCGTCAGCGTCTGCTGGATCGTGGGTGACGCGCCGATGAGCGTGCCCGCGGCGTCGAACGCTTCCAGCTGAATCGTCGCGCCCGAGACGTGCGAGAACCAGGCGCCCTGGAAGTGCACCGCCGTCGGAAACGCGAACGACAGCTCGGGGAAAACGTTCAAGTTGGTGATGAACTGCGTTCCCGAGTGGGCGCGATAGTTCGCGTCGACCTGGTGGTACACGTACCAGTCGGTGTCCCAGGCGATACCTTTGTAGGTGGGCGAGAGGGGACCATCCGCCTGATCGTCGAAGTTGATGACGACGAGCGTGCCCCCGCCGGACCCGCCGCCACCGGAACCGCCGCCGGTGCCCGCGTTTCCGCCGCCGGTGCCCGCGTTTCCGCCGCCGGTACCGCCCGCTGCGGTGCCCGCAGTTCCGCCTGCCGTCCCTCCGCGCCCGCCGGCTCCTCCCGTGCCGCCAACTCCAGCCGACCCCGTCGTGCCACCTCTGCTTGTCCCGCCGGTGCCCGCGTTTCCGCCGGTCGTTCCTGCGGCGCTG